>CAKZKZ010000768.1 GCA_937124495.1 uncultured Dokdonia sp.
TGGAAGGTTTGTCTTGTCTGCTTTCTTCTTCAAGTGCTTCCCAACCTGGGAATTGTGCATTGCCTTTCTTCTCCTTTTCTTTTCTCAAGTCTTTTATAGAATTGATTTTTTTAGGCATGTAATAGGTGAAATTAGCTCCGAAAGATGGATTTTTAGCAATCCACTCAGCATCTCCTTGACTTCCTACGCGATTATGTTGTCGATACCAATGTGCCGTTTTAACTGGAAATAAGGTAGCTTCTGTATTATTCATGCTTGGCGCGAAATTACGTAAAGGCGTGATATCATCTAAAATAAAAATCCCTCTACCAAATGAACCTGCGACCAAATCATTTTCACGTCTTTGAATGGTAATGTCTCTAATTGGAATAGTGGGCATGCCTCCCTTTAGTTTCATCCAATTAGTGCCTCCATTAGAAGTGAAGTATACACCAAACTCTGTAGCAGCAAATAGTAAGTCTTTCTTGACATGATCTTGTACCAATCTCCAAATTAAGAGCTTTTCAGGTAAGTCTCCATTAATTAATTTCCAGCTCTTTCCTTTATCCGAACTCTTGATGATATAAGGTTTATAATCACCGTATTTATGATTGTCTAAGGCAGCATATACGACATTGGCATCAAAAAGATCAGCACGCACATCATTTACAAAAGGTGTTTCAGGAACTCCTTTGATGTTATTTAGAGAGAATTTCTTCCAACTAGTTCCTCCATTTTCGGTTACTTGAATTAAACCGTCGTCTGTACCTGCATATAAAAGCCCTTCTTGTTTTGGAGACTCAGTTAAAGAAGTAATGGTATTATAATTAGACATGGCAAACACATCCCATGCATTATCCCAACTTTGCGATTCATCATAATACGGGAAAGTCACTCGTTCTTGATTTAAAGTTAAATCTCCAGAAATGGGTTCCCAACCATCGCCTCTGTTTTCAGATTTCCAAACACGTTGTGACGCAAAATAGAGTCTCTTTGGGTTATGTGTACTTACAAGAATGGGTGCATCCCAATTAAAACGTTCGTAAGGATCTCCTTCTCTTGCTTGCGGTTGAATAAATACTGTTTCTTGTGTTTTACTGTCAATTCTCCATAGGGCTCCTTGTTGGAATTCCCCATACGTAATATCAGGGTTTCCTAGTTCTGTAGCAGTTTGTGCTCCATCGGCACCCAATGTTTTCCACCAATCAGCACTTGCAATACCATCAGAACTGATTGTTCGAGATGGTCCTCCATGTGATCCGTTATCTTGTGTACCTCCATAGACATTATAAAAGGGTAGGGCATCATCTACGGCAATTTTAAAGTATTGAGTAATGGGTAAGTTGCGTACATATTTCCAGCTGTTGGTATTATCAAAGCTTTCATATAAGCCACCATCGGTTCCAATTAATAAGTAATTAGGGTCTGATTTTTTAAACACTAAGGCATGGCTATCACTATGCTGATTGGAACGCTTCATATTGGTGAAGGTTTTCCCGTGATCGGTTGAAATCAAAGCCGCATTATTCATCATATATAAAGTACCTTCATAATGTGGCGAGGCAATTAACTCTTGATAATAGTGAGGCCCTGTACCGCCTCCTACAGCGTTAGATTGCTTCGTCCATGTTGTCCCTCCATTTGCCGTCATATATACGCCTCCTTTTCTTCTATCTAACTCAATAGCGGCATAAATCATTTCTGAATTGAACGGAGACATCGCTAATCCTATTTTTCCAAGATTGGATTTTGGAATCCCACTTTTAAGTGGTTTCCACGTTTCACCACCATCGGTGCTTTTATGTAATCCTGATCCAGGTCCACCTCCTAAATAACCTGCTACGGTACGGTGTCTTTGCCAAGTAGCCGCATAGAGCACATCTGAGTTATTCGGGTCGATAAGTAGATCGGTAGCGCCTACCCATGCATCATCTCCTAAGGTACGGTTCCATGTCTTTCCTCCGTCTGTGGTTTTATACACTCCACGATCGCCGCCTTTACTCCAAAGCGGTCCTTGGGAAGCGACCCATATAATATCTGAATTTTCTGGATGTACAATGATCTTTGAAAGATGCTCAGAATTTTCCAATCCCATATTCTTCCATGATTTGCCATCATTATGGCTTACGTAAATTCCATCACCAAATCCAGCATGACGTCCTCCTACGTTTTCACCAGAGCCCGCCCAGATGGTATGTGGGTTATTCGGATCTATAGTAATGCATCCCATAGAATACACTTTTTCGTTATCAAATAAGGATTTCCAAGTAGTTCCGGCATTGGTTGTCTTCCAGATACCTCCAGAACCAACAGCTACATACCAGACATTTTCATTCTCAGGGTGAATGGCAATGTCTGCAATTCTTCCAGAAGTCATGGCAGGGCCAATGTTTCTAAATTCTAAACCGCTAAATGGGTTTTTGGATTTTTCTTGCGCATGGAGTGTCATGCTAACCGCGCATAGGAATAGCATGAGATAGTTAAAAGCAATCTTCATTTTGGTGTGGTTTTAGTAATTATTTGAACGTTTTTTTATGAGAAAGGAACACGTACTTTCTAAAATTACAAAAATGAGAAGAAGGCTTTTGTTAATAGAGGTGAATTTTAACGAAGTTTTTGGTATTTTATTTATACTATAAGTTCATAACAAAGAACTTATATGTATTGTAAGTTGCTGTACTTTTGATGAATACAATATAGTAACTAATATAGAATTATTAGGAAAGCATGCATTTATAAGATTAAATAGTAACACATACTATTTTAGTCATTAATATCTGATAATAGTCGATTAAAACCAAGCGCATTTTTAACTTCAATGTATTGAGAATCAGATTCTGACTCATTTGTGATCAAATTTGCTCCAATTAATCCATAGGTCATAGCTCCTTTACCACCAACACCCGACATTCCTCCCAGTACAATAAAATTCATATCTGGCTCAAAATTATCTTTGTAAAGTGGTGTTACATAAGGCACTTCGGATTCTGTGAGAGAATATACACAGGAATAACCATCTATTAATTCTAAATCTTCTATTTCAAGGGGGAGTTGTAATAAGGTAAAGTAACGTAATGTACTTGTCTTACTCCACTCAATTTCATCTGACGTGAGTTTTTTATTCCAAATAGCATCTAAGTTATTAATTTTAGAACGTTGAAAATGACCTCCAATTTTAATTATTGGTTTATCATCGACGTAGTTTTCAATCATTGAGAAAAAACTACCATCCCTTGTTCCAGTGCTACTATTTATTACTGGATATGAGTTTTTAATTACCTCTTTTTGTGCTTGACTTAAACTTGCGTAAGTTTCATCTTTTATTTTTAAGAATGATAAAAATACTCTTTCAGGCTTAATTAGACTATCAAATGCTGGGGCCATCTTTTCTAGTAATTTCCCAGTATAAGGCCCAGCGGCACTTACCACTTTTTTACTTTTAATACTATATTGCTCTTTCGTTTTATTATCAGTTACTGATATCTCATAATAGTCGGGTAGTTTTTGAATAGAGGTTACAGTTTGTCCATATTTTACTTCATTACCCTTTTTTACAATTGCCTTGTGTAAAAATTGTATGAGCGCCTTAGGGTTCACTGTGCCTGAATATTTATTATACTCTCTTTGTATAAGAACACTATCTGGAAGTAAAACATTGAATATCTCTTGTCCTTCCTTTGGAGTACTGGCAATTTTATAATCGATTTTTTGACGTTCTAAAGAAGCCATTAATTTATCATAGATATGTGTTCGTCCTACATACGTTACTGGGGAGGTAGTGTAGATATCTTCCATTGTATATACATTGGGAGTATCA
>CAKZKZ010000769.1 GCA_937124495.1 uncultured Dokdonia sp.
CTACGACTTATTGTGGTGATAAGGGGACACAGTATGGTTAGTAAAGTAAGTTATATGAGCCAGATAGGGTTGCAACTGTCTGGTTTTTTTGTGGGTTTTTTTAAGAGTATGTTAGGTGAGCTTTTGATCACCAAGTCTATATATAAATGAGATGGTCTCTTTTGTATATATTAATTAGATACCAAAACAATTGTTAGTCTTATAAAATATAGACGTTTGCCATTCTATATGACCAATAGGCCCTAAACCTTTAAAATCAATTTTTTTAAAACCAGCATTAGTTAGAAAATCATAGGCTTCTTGATATTTTTCTCTATCAGAATTATCCCATATAATAATCCCATGTTCATTTAAGGCTTCTATACTATTTTTTGTGCAGTCAATACGGTCTCGCCCATCTATAATAATGATGTCAAACGCGTTCTTGTAAGCCAATACTTTTTTACTATAACCATCTTCTAGATCAGCAAGGATGTAGGTGACATTAGAGCGTGATTGTATCTTACTTTTTA
This sequence comes from uncultured Dokdonia sp., assembly GCA_937124495.1. GTDB lineage: Bacteria > Bacteroidota > Bacteroidia > Flavobacteriales > Flavobacteriaceae > Dokdonia. The sequence goes on from CAKZKZ010000769.1 coordinate 513, forward strand.
CAATGTCATAATAAGTAGTATCATGTTCTACAGATACAATATGTTTAACTCGTTCTGAAAACCATAATGTAGAGTTACCACTTCCGTACTCAAATACTTTAAAAGAAGTATGTTCTAGCTTTTGACTAATAAAATGCAATGAGGCATACGTGATCCATGGTATAGGTTGTCCATTAGCATGTACAGGTTGATATAAATACCTACTTAATAACCACCCTTTAGGTTTGAGGTATTTTTTAGAAAGAAAATAGGTTTCAAGTAAACCTGAAGAAAAGGCAAATTTCCGTGCTATTTTTTTTATCGCATTCATTACAAAATGGGTGTCAAGAGAAGATGTAAAAATATAATATACGGTAACCTATGTTGTATTTTACACCTTTTGCAAATATCTGTTATTTAATGATCACCTTTTTAATTTCTAGAAGAATATTATTTTCAATAAAATGGAGATAATAGATTCTTTTAGATAACCTGCTGAAATATACGGTGCTTTGGTAATCTTTTCTCAAAGCCTACCTAAAGTTATCTAATAGTCCCATTAAAATAATTTGCAGACACTCTTAATTGTCTATCATGTCTTCCGATGGTTTCTGAAGAATAGGAATACTAAAAACCCTTCTCCAGAATTAGAATGTTCAGCTTCAAGTTCTCTACAATCAATATAAATTTTCAAGACATTTTGAGAAGTAACAATTAGTATAATATGTTGCCAAACATCTGTATGTATGGAATTAGGATGTATACGCTTTCGCGAAAGCATACACATTAATTATGTTATCTAAAGATTAGATGTGAATGATACTATTCTTTTAAAGAAATACTATATGAGATAAAACTTGGATCACTATAAATTTTGTAATTTCGATTCTTGGCTATAACCTTATGCTATATTTTTTATGAGCTTATTTTACGGAATAATATACCACCCAAAAATTAATAAGTTAATTCGTAATATTAATTATGTGTTAGCACCTATACTACCTTCTAAAATTAAAATTTATCCTTCTGGAAAAATAAAAGTACATTTTAATGAAGTGGGGAACATTTATTTTAAAACGAATCAAACAAGTTTTTTGACTCGTGAGTTATTTTGGAAGGGGCCAGAGAAGTTTGAATTCACATCTATTTTTATTAAGCTTATACAAAAAATGGATGTTTTTTTAGATGTAGGAACTAATATTGGGTATTACAGTATTCTAGGGGCAAAATTTAATCCTGATATACAAGTTATTGCTTTTGAACCTTCAGAAGGCGCTATGCTATATGCCTGCGAAAATGTGAAAATTAATAACTTAGAAAGTACTATCAAAATAGAACCTTTAGCATTATCAAATAAGACGGAAAGACTAGATTTTTACAATGTAACAAATCCAAAATTCCCAAAAATACACAACCTTTCTGGAGAGCATAATCTTACAGCCAGTAAAGATAAAATCAAATATGTTAAAACTAAGGCAGATGGTATTATGCTAGATCAATATTTTAATGAGCATAAACTCAAAGGAGTTGATCTTATGAAAATTGATACAGAGGGTTCTGAATATTTGATATTAGAAGGAGCGCAAAAAGTATTAGATACACATCGTCCTATTGTGATATGCGAAACCCTCTTTAATGTTATAGAAGATAAACTTGAAGCTATTTTTATAGATCGCGATTATGAGTTTTATAATCACTTAGAAAATGGCCTTGTTAAGGTGCCTTCTATTCAAAGAAAAAAAGATAATGGGGCTCGAAATTGCTTCTTTGTTCCTAAAGAAAAAACAGCATTGATTCAAGAATTTATCAATTAGGCGAATTCTTTTTAAAACCTTTAATATACTCAGAAGGACTAATTTCTTATATTTTTAAAAAACTCTTGTAAATGCAGATGCATTAGAGTATCCTATGGATTGCCCTAAAGCTTTTATAGTATAACTGTTAGACAGTGTCTCAAAGATTCCTCCAATAACAGTTAGATGATCTTTAGGTATTAAGAATAATCCTTTTCTATACGTTGCACATCTAGTTAATAGATTGATAATGTAATATATATGTATTTTTACTAATATAACGGATGCATGATAGTGTAAAATGGGTAGAAATTATCGGTGTTATCTCTTTTTTAAAGTAGTTTACTTACTATTGTTTTAGAATATAGAATAAGAAAACATGCTTTACAATAATGACTTATACCAAGCTATAATTACGCTTTCGCGAAAGCTAATACCAAAGATTGTCTCTCCTTATTTATAAATCTGCATAAGATTATGTTGATTTCTTCAAATCTATGAACACATCCAATTTTAAATTGCTCTTCTTTTTATTTATAAGTATTGCATTTGTATACCCCAATGATAGTTTTTGCCAAACAAAAACTAAGGAGCATCAAGAATTTTACGATTATATTAAATGGTCAGAAAATTATGGATCACAAAAACAGTTTGATAGCGCAAATAAGTATGTAGAAAGAGCTATCAGATATGTAAATAATAGAGATATCCCAGATTTATTAGCAATAGCCCATATGAATAAAGCGACTATGTTATTTTGGCAAGCAGCACCCAATGAAGCAAAACCGTATTTAGACTCAAATCTCTCAATGAATCAAATTAGCGATTCTATAAAAATAAAGACACGATTACTGTATAGTCGCATTTTAACGTACCAACAATCCTATAAAGAATCACTATATCACTCTATAGAGGCTGAGACGCTTTTGAGTTCTTATAA
>CAKZKZ010000770.1 GCA_937124495.1 uncultured Dokdonia sp.
TAACATATAATTTACAAAAACCGATGATGTTGGCAACATGGACTGAAACCAATTAACCAACACATCGCCCATAAAAAACCCATATATAACCAATGCAATATTGTTACCAATTAGCATGGTAGTTATAAATTTTGATGGTTTTGCAGTGAGCTTACTTAATATTTTTGCAAGAATACCCTCTTGTTTTTTTTCAATTTCGATATGGATTTTGTTTGAAGACACATAAGCAATCTCCATTCCTGAAAAAAAGGCTGATAATATTAATGAAACAATTATGATAATTACATAAATGCTCATTTATTTTGAATTGTTTCTGTTTTCGAATTTTTTGGTAAACTTTCTTCTGAAGAAAAACATAAAAACAGCAAGTGCACCTAGTAATATTGATGTGTAAGCGACTTCGCCATTATTTATATATTTTGAAATAGCATCATATAAAAACAGAACCGCAAATACTAAATAAGCATATTGAAAAATCTTAGAATATTTCATTTTTTGAATTGTGAATTAAATTACCACAAAGGTAATTAAAATAGAGAAGCAGGGTTTGAAGACTTAAAGTTATTCGTCAAGTGTAATTATACCTGTTACTTCAAGCACTTCTGCATTAGTGAACTTTGAGTCGGAATCAAAACCATTGCCATTAATCAAATCTTGACCTTGTCTAAACTTAACGGGTTTATTTGTAAATAGCCACTCTTTTTTTTGGTCGTAAAATAATTGTTCTGCATACAAAGTATCGTTTGTGTTTGTAGTTATTTTTACGTTCCCTTGTAAATCTATAAGGTTTGTTTCGTTATAAATAATAGCATAATCTGATATAATAACACTTTTTTTATTTTCATCATCAAATATATCAAGTGTAATACCATCAGGGAATTCATTAAATGAAAAATCTCTATTTGAATAATCTAACATTTTTGGGCTGATAAGAATAACTTTAAGCTTGCCAGAATCTGTATGTTTAAGGTTAAAGTTTTCGGCAACTCCAATAGGTTCATTTTCTGAAACTCCAATTTTCTGAACCTTCTTAAGGTTGTCTTTACATGAAAAAAACATAGTCACAGCAATTGCTGTGACTATGTTTAGTATATAGTATTTATATGTTGTTGTTTTCATTTAAACTTTAGGCACTGTAACAGAAGCCCCAATCCAACAACCAATTCTTATGGTTTGTCCTGAATTAGCTGCGCTAAATATATCTGATTTAGAAGGTGCCTTAGCCGAATAACTTTTAGCTGATTGCGCAGAAGCCTTTTTTAATGTTGGATCTACTCGACCTGCTTTTCTAGCCTCCTCTGCAGCTAACCAATATACTGCTCTTTTGTTAAAGGTTGTATCTCCACATCGGTTAGCACTTGCAGCATACATTGTTGCTATAGCTAAATGTGGACGTCCGTTTGAAGGATTAAGTTTTAAAGCATTTCTAAAATACCCTCTTGCTTTGCCATATTTACCTTTCTTTTTAAGAATTGTACCTATTCTGTAAGCTAATTTAGATTTTTTGAAAGTGTCTTCTTCTAAATCATAAGCTTCATTAAAGTAACCTTCCGCTTCTGATGCTTTTCCTTTTTTCATTAAAATACCAGCAACAAAAACCTTAGTATCAGCAGATGGGGATAATTCATCATAAGCCTTTACTAATTTCTCATATAAAGGATCATCAGTACATTCTTTATAAAACATTCTACTTACTGAACGCTTTAACCAAACAGCATCGTTTTTATATTCTTCAAAATCTTTAGTATAAAGCGGGATTAAATTTTCGCAGTTTGCTCTTTCTCCTAATTCTGTATCAATGCTTCCCGATACTTTATCGTAGGCTGTTAATACTTGAGAATAATATTTCTTGTACTTTTTTTCTTTACTTGTTAATGGTGTGCCAGCATCTTCTTTTTCAATTAATTTATTAAGCTTTTCTGAAGCTATTTTCACTTCGTCTTCAATCTTTTCAGCAACATCATCATATTTGTTAAATAAATCTTTTGCAGGTGTTTTACCAGCATCGTACAATGCTACCTTTAATTTAAAATAAATATATAAGCTTTTAGGGTTTTTAAACGTTGCTTTGTCTAAATTATAAGCAGCATCAAAACATTCATAAAGTTCTTGATCTGTCTTATTTAATATACTTTTATGGTCATACATTAATTGACAACCTTTAGCAGCATATTCTCCTTTAGGAGTTTTACTTGCAAAATGAGTCCCTCTTTCATCCCATAATTTTAAAAGATCATTTACAAAAGCAACTTTTTCTGTTCCTGTAGATTTTTTAATTTTATCTCCTAAAATTTTCTCGCCATATACGTAAATAGCCCTATTAAACTTAGGGTTTCTTTGTCTTAGCTCCATAAACGGTTTATAAGCCGCTTCGTAATTTTTTGCTTTAGCATACTCCGTCATAATTGACAAAGTTGCCATATCTTCTTCATTACTTTGAGAGTTTACTAGATTTAATCCTATGAATAAAAATGTAAATAATAATGTAATTTTCGCCTTCATGATAATAATTTTATGTTGTTAGTCATACTTCCTTTTATTGAACCATCTGTCGTTCAAAGATAAGCTTAATTGGAAATTAACAAAATTCTCTTGAATTAAGTTGCTGTTTTTAGTTCCGCGCTTACCTATTTCGAAACCTAAATTGGCATTAGAAAACATTCTAACATCTCCAACTGGTAATCCTACTCCAAAAGATATGCCAAACTCTTTTATCGATTCGTTATTTATATTTAATCCTGTTTTTTCTGAGCGAATACCTGCTCTATACACAACACGTTTAAAATACCCATTAAGTGCATTATAGTTAGGAATAAAAAAACCTCCAAAAGAAATAGTTGATGCATCTTCAAATTTTGTTGCACTACTACTATATAGGGCATTAGAGAAATCACTTGTCTTTTGCGATGTATACTCAGCACCAACAAACCACTTCCTTGGTTCTCCAACACCTGCTCCAAATGAAAACTTTGATGGTAAAGTCAACTCTGTTTCTTTTAAACCGCTGGCTTCTAAATCTAATTCAATAGTATTTATTGCAAATTCTTGCCCCGTTGAAGGGTTAATTGTTATTGTAGAAAAAGAACGTTCGTTTTTTGATGTTAAACTACTTTCTGGTGTGAATGTAATACCAGAAACAAGCTCTAATTTTTCATTCAACATCTTTTTATATGATAATCCAATATTAAAATTTAATCCACTTAAATCTGATCTATTTGCTTCACGAGCTTGATATTGCGCAAGCACTCCTTCATCATCATAAAGAAATTCAATAGTAGCATTTTGAATATTTCCAAAGTTATAATGCGCATCAACACCAATACTTAATCCTTTAGCAATCATATAACCAATCCCTACATAAGCTTTATTAACACCTCCTTCACCTCTAAATCTGTTTACCGGATCTCCAGACCCGTTAAGAGATTCTAACTTATAACCAACAGATGTGTAAGGCATCAAACCGAAGCCTAAACCAAATTTACCCATAGGAACAGACAATGCTAAATAATCAAATGTAGTAGCCGAGGCTTTATCACTACTATTATTGCTTTTTAAATCTATGCTAGAATAACTTCCCCCAACAGTAAATTTAACTGGTCTGGTTTCGTTATTAAAATAAGTCAAATTTTCTCCTGCGTAAGATGCTGGGTTACGTAAATTAACATGAATACTATCTGTATAAATACTTAACCCTCCCATACTTCTGTTCTCGACTGTTCCTTTAAATTTAAGGCTACCTATTCCATAAAATGAATAAGGTGAAGCAGTTCCTTGCTGTGCGTAACTCTGAATTGCAATAAAAGCAATAAAAACTATAACAAGTTTTTTTATCATTAGTTTGAATTAAATTGTAAAATATAGTTTAGTCCCTCTAATAGAAAATTAGAGTTGGCAAATATGCTACTTTTTAATTGTTTTGACAAGAAATTAGCATCGCCACCTGTTAAAATAACTGTTAAATCTGAATATTTTTGTTCATATTGATTAATCACGCCCTCAATTTCTTTTAAAACGCCATTTACTACGCCAGAATGTATCGAGGCATTTGTGGAGTTTCCTGTTATAGAATTCGGAATTTCTGTTTCTAATAACGGTAAATTCGCTGTTAAATTATTTAACGCTTTATAACGCATTCTAATACCTGGCGATATGGCACCACCCAAATATTCGTTTTCGGCGGTAACAAAAT
>CAKZKZ010000771.1 GCA_937124495.1 uncultured Dokdonia sp.
TGGATGTATGATAGGATATCACGGCGTGCCAGTGATTGCAGATGCCTATATGAAAGGCATACGTGATTATGATACCGACAAGGCACTAGAGGCCATGTTATATAGTGCTACAAGAGACCATTTGGGCCTGGAAGCCTATAAAGCCTTTGGATATATTCCTGTAGAAGAAGAGTCGGAGTCTGTCTCAAAGACTTTAGAATATTCCTATGACGATTGGACCATTGCACAAATGGCAAAATCTAAAGGGGATCTAGCAACCTATAATACCTTTATACAACGAGCGCAGTATTACAAAAACACTTTTGATCCAAGTAGTAAGTTTATGCGTGGTCGAGTTAGAAATACGTGGTTCTCTCCTTTTGATCCTTTTGAAGTTAATTTCAATTACACCGAAGCAAATGCATGGCAATATAGTTTTTATGTCCCTCAAGACATTACAGGATTTACAAAACTGATAGGTGGAAAAGAGGTCTTAGAAGCACAACTAGACGAATTATTTACAGCAGAGTCCCAAACTTCAGGACGTGACCAAGCCGATATCACAGGGCTTATAGGTCAATATGCACACGGAAATGAACCTAGTCACCACATGGCATATCTCTATAATTTCATAAACAAACCTCACAAAACACAAGAGAAAGTACGAGAGATTTTAACCACACTTTACACCAATGAACCTGATGGAATTTCTGGAAATGCAGCTTGCGGTCAGCTGAGTGCTTGGTACGTATTCAGCAGTCTGGGTTTTTATGCAGTAACCCCTGGAAGTAATACTTATATTATTGGCGCGCCATTATTTGATAAAGCTACCATCCATCTTGAAAATAAAAATACGTTTACGATTCAAGCAAATAATCTTTCTGATGAATATATATATATCGCTTCCGCGAAATTAAACGGAAAATCGCACCCATTTTCATACATAACCCATGATGATATTACACAAGGAGGTTCACTCATTTTTGAAATGACAAATCAACCCTCGACATGGGCAACAGACAATACCCATATCCCGAGTACAGAAATAAAAGAAGCATTAATTGTTCCAGTTCCTTTTATCGCCAAAGGAGACATTGCCTTTAAAAAACAGACAGAGATTGTATTAAACACAAGCGGAGACAACACCACGATATATTATAGCCTAACGGGAAGTAAATTTCAAGAATACACAAAACCTATCATAATTACGGAAGCTACAATACTACACACGTATTCTGAAATGGAAGGTCAAAAGAGCGTCACGATCAAAACCGATTTCTACAAAATAGATGAAAATCTATCTATCCAACTAGATGCTGAATATGCAAATGCATATAACGCAGGTGGTAATGATGCCCTTATCGATGGGATACGAGGGACTGCAAACTTCAGAACAGGTACTTGGCAAGGATATCACGACAGCGATGTGATTGCTACGGTAGATTTAGGAGAAAATCAAGATATCTCATCTATAGAAACCAATTTTCTTGAAGATCAAGGAAGCTGGATTTTCTTTCCTACAGAAGTACAATTGCTCGTATCTAAGGATGGTAAAAACTTTAATCCGTATAAAAGCGAAACGATAGAAGCTCCAACTCCCACAAATAATGTATCTATCAAAACGGTTAAAGGTGAAGAAAAACGTACTGAGATTCGATATGTAAAGCTCATCGCCAAAACACTTGGACCTGTCCCTATTTGGCATAAAGGGCACCCTTATAAAGGGCGTAGTTGGATTTTTGTAGATGAAATTGCTATAAAATGATAGAAGTATTTGATGTTGTTTTAGTTTTTTTAAGAACCGATATTTTTGTTCCTTTTGGTCTTCTTACGGTTCCATTTCTAATAGGTCGGAAAATATCAAAACTAAAAGAGAGGTTTTTAAATATTGATGAAGTAGCATGTCGTTTTATCATATTTTCTGGGTTAGCTTATATAGGAATTATACTTCTTTATTGGATATATCTTTTCCTATTTATTAGCGACTCTCATCCAGAATATGCAGCTACAACTAGAGCAACTGGTCCTTATGCATGGGCATATTGGGTTTTCCCATTTTCATGGTTATTTCTTACACAGTCATTTCGCTTTAAGCTAGTGAGAAAAAACATTCTCATAAGAATCATTTTGATTCCATTTTTCTTATTTACTTTCAATCAATATGTAATTTTAACTATTAACATACACAGAGATTACTTACCTCCTGGAAAATCAAGTTTTAATTTAAAAAGTATTCTAGATGTAATTCCATTTTGGTCACTGCATGTTTTTTTAAAATTAGCACTTTTTATAGGGTATGTATTTTTATTTCAATGGATATATCAAAAAATAAAAAAGAATAAAGTAGTATCTTGAGATCGTTCTATGATCATAACAACTAGAACACTAACGCGATAAAGCATATATACGCTTTCGCGAAAGCAAAACATACCACACCTAATGAATAGAAGGAAGTTTATACAAAATACGGCACTTACTGGAGCAGGAATCGCAACAGGCATTGCAGCAATGAGTTGTAAAGAAGCAGATGCTCAAAAGTCAGAAACAGCAGAAGCTCCTGTTATACCTTCATCAAAACCTAACTATATTTCTATTAGTACTTGGGATACTGAAAGTGCCAATACGGCTTCCGGTGAGTTATTAGCACAAGGTAAATCAGCATTAAGTGCTATTATAGATGGTGTTGCTGTAGAAGAAGCCAATGAAGAAAACACAACGGTAGGTATAGGTGCCACGCCAGATAGAGAAGGTAATGTAACTCTTGACGCTTGTGTGATGTCTCCAGATGGAGATTATGGAGCTGTACTAGCTGTAGAAAACATTGTACACGTAGCTGCGCTTGCACGCAAGGTCATGGAAGAAACTCCACATGTAATCATGGCAAGTAAAGGTGCAGAAGAGTTTGCATACACACAAGGGTTTAAAAAACAAAAACTACTGACCCCTGCTTCTGAAAAAGCATGGAAAGAGTGGCTAAAAACAAGCAATTATCAACCTGCTATCAATGTAGAAAACCATGATACGATAGGCATGCTCGCCATGGATACATCTGGTGAGATTGCTGGGGTTTGTACAACATCTGGATTAGGATACAAAATGAAAGGCCGTGTAGGAGACTCCCCAATTATAGGTGCTGGATTATTTGTAGACAATGAAGTAGGCGCTGCTGTAGCAACAGGAATGGGAGAGGAAGTTCTAAAGACTGTCGGCAGTTTTCTTGTGGTAGAATTAATGCGTAACGGCATGTCTCCTCAAAAAGCATGTGAAGAAGCCATACATCGTATTGTTAAAAAAGGAGAACGCTATAAAGACTTTCAAGTAGCCTATATTGCTATGAATAAAGCAGGAGAAACTGGATCTTATGCGATACACGAGGGTTTTAATATGATGAAATATCAAGATGGAAATTCTGAGACAATCGTATCAGATTATTTTACCAAAAATTCGAAATAATACTATTATTATTTTTAAGAGGCGGGTCAATTTGAGTGATCTTATTATCGATTATTTTCTTGCGTTTTTTGTTACAGGCTCTCTGTTTTTATCGTTAATTCTTGAACCCGCATTATGCATTAAAAAATGTATAAATACAAGGCAAAAAGCAAACTATCATTGTTCTTTTTAAGAAAAAGTGTACATTTAAGGATATCTCACTAAATGAAAGCTAGCAACTACTTTTACTTTTTTCTTATTCTTTTTTGTTTTAAAAATTATGCTCAGCGTCAAAACACCCAATCTGTAGACTCTGTTCTTATTAAGTTACATACTTTTGAAACGGCCGATGAGAAAGTTAATTTTTTGAGCACACAAGTATCAACAAATAGGTATTCGCCATACACGTTCCCATATATTAAGAAGTCTGAGGAAATAGCTCTAAATGCAGCATCAAATAAACTACTAGCTAACACCTATTATTATTACGCAAATTATTATTATTACAATTCAAAATTAGATTCCTCTTTCATATATATAGAAAAAACAAAACCCTTAATTGAAGACAAAGAGCAACCGCTTCTTAGAGCTTTTCTAGCCTCAACAGAAGGTGGGATTTATAAATTAAAAGGGAACATGCCTCGATCTATTGCCGCAACATTAGAATCTAAGGCTCTTTTAGATAAAGCGAATACAGCTCAACTGAGTGTAATGGATAGACAGCGTTATAAAAGAATGGTGCTATCCATCACAAATTCTCTCGCAAATTATTATAATGA
>CAKZKZ010000772.1 GCA_937124495.1 uncultured Dokdonia sp.
ATCAGTTCCTGCACTAGCGATAGAAGCCCTTAATAACTCTTCATAAGAGTGAACAGCTTTGATCGTATTTATAAAAAAAGTAAGGAATTGTAAATTTTTCATTGGAGTAGTTCCTGGGCTCAAAAGGTTGACACCCGTATCTGTTGCTAATGACCAATTATTATGTTTCCCACTGCCATTAACACCTTCAAAAGGTTTTTCATGAAACAATACTTTAAAATAATGACGTTCTGCCACTTTTTCCATGACATCCATAAGTAATGAATTATGATCTACCGCTAGGTTTACTTCTTCAAAAATAGGTGCTATCTCAAATTGATTTGGGGCAACTTCATTATGTCGCGTCTTAATAGGAATTCCAAGAACTAAACATTCTTGTTCTAAATGTTTCAAATATGCAAGCACACGTGTTGGTATAGAACCGAAATAATGATCATCAAGCTGTTGTCCTTTCGCGGAAGCGTGCCCTAAAAGCGTTCTTCCAGTTAATGTAATATCTGGACGAGCAGCAGCTAGTGCACTATCAATAAGAAAAAATTCTTGCTCCCACCCTAAGGTCGCATGAACTTTACTTACATTTTTATCAAAATAACGAGCAACATCTGTGGCGGCTTCATCAATCTCATGTAATGTTTTTAACAAAGGTGTCTTATAATCTAACGCTTCTCCTGTATACGCTACAAAAACAGTCGGAATACATAATGTAGTATCATAAATAAATGCTGGAGATGTGGGATCCCAAGCTGTATACCCTCTAGCTTCAAAAGTATTACGTATTCCTCCATTAGGGAAACTAGATGCATCTGGTTCTTGTTGCACTAATTGTGCTCCATCAAATTTTTCGATGACATGCCCATCTGTTGTGATTTCAAAAAAAGCATCGTGCTTCTCTGCAGTAGCCCCCGTAAGTGGCTGAAACCAATGTGTATAATGAGTAGCCCCTTTATCCAAAGCCCAAGTTTTCATACCTGTCGCTACAGCATCTGCAGTGAGGCGATCTATTTTCTTTCCTTTATCTATGGCTTCCATAACATTTCCAAAGGCAGCTATAGGAAGATGCTGGCGCATAGATTGCTCTCCAAACACATTCATATTATAGGACAAAGATCGACGTCCTTCATCTTTTGGTATCGGAACAGAACGATGTTGTACATCTTGAAGTGCTTGAAATCTAAGAATAGGCATGGGCTTACATTTAAAAAATTAAGAATCACGTAATTTAAAAGCAAATATACGAGTATTTAAAAAAATACACGCTTAATTATCACATACCCTATAATTTTTAGGGGTTATTAACAAATAAACTATAATTTTTAATAATTACCCCCTAAAAAAAATAGACACATTACATATTAATTATATATTTGCGCTTTAATTTAAAAAACATGCCGTTATGAGCAAATCCAAATTAGAGTACATCTGGCTAGATGGATACACACCTACTCAGAACATGAGAAGTAAAACTAAGGTTGTAAATGACTTTAGTGGAAAATTAGAAGATTGTCCAATATGGTCTTTTGATGGTTCGTCTACAAAGCAAGCATCTGGTGGAGCATCAGATTGTTTATTAAAGCCTGTAGCTATTTACCCTGATCCACAACGTAATGATGGATTTCTTGTAATGACTGAAGTTTTAAAAGCAGATGGTA
>CAKZKZ010000773.1 GCA_937124495.1 uncultured Dokdonia sp.
ATATTAAGTGCTCCAGAAGTTTTAACAGTTTGGCTTTGACTTTGTGCAATAGCATTTAAATCATTTCCTGTAATCTGCCCTTTAATTTGAGCAGCTTTCTTTTGCTTACGTATAATAGGAAGTACTCTTGCAGACACATCTTCAGATCTCTGTAAACCTTCTTCCACTTTACGTGTAATTTGTGCTACTATATATCCATTATTGATTTGAAAACGTTTAATATCTCCTGTATTAGCATCTTCTTCAAAAGCCCATTGTACAATGTTACGCTGAGCACCTTCACCAGGTAAATTTTCATCCATTTTCCCTATATTATTTACAGGGCGAACAGCATATCCAATTTCTTTTGCAGTTGCTTCAAAAGTATCTTTTCCAGCAGCTATTTCAAATTTTTGAGTTTGCGTATACACATCTGATATTGTTTTATCTGAAGGAACAATCTCTTTTGCGATACTTGCAATTTTAAATGCTTTTTGGAAATTTCTTTGTTCAGTAACTTCTATAACATGATATCCAAAATCTGTTTTTACCACATCCATAGAACCTTTAGAGTTATCTACGATGTAATCTCTAAATTCTGCAGCAAATAAATTTGGGTTTTGAAAACCTAAATCACCACCTGTACTTTTATTTGATGAATCTGATGAAAATTCAGCAGCTAATGTATCAAATGCACTTTTATCTCTCTTAACGACACTTAATATACTATCTGCAAGGCTTTTTGCTTCATCTTCTGTACGAGCTTCTGAAGAACGTAATGCGCCTTGATACGATAATAAGATATGACGTGACTGTACTGAATCAGGCATTTGACGTGTTTCAACAACACGATCTAACTTCATATAACGACCATCTTTATAAGGACCATAAATAGCACCTTCATTTAATTTAGAAATGGTATCTCTAACAACCCCTGCAAGATCTTTTTTAAACATAAAACGATCAGCATACGGTAAATCAGAATTTTCAGAAAGGAACTCATTTAAATCTGTAGCGACCCTAAAGCCTGGGAGTGTATCATTAATCTGTGTAGATCTATTATACGACACCAGCTCATCGTTAAGGTACGTCATCATAGATTCTTTAAGAATATTCTCGTCTTCAAGTGTTGCTTTTTCTTCAAATTTAACAAAACGAATATTACGTGTTGCATCTGTCTGAAACTCTTCTTTATGCGCGTTTATGTAATTCTTGATCTCACTTTCTGACACCGCTATATCTTCATCTGAGATACTTGCGTAAGGAACCTGTACAAATTGAATATCTACAGAGTTTCCATCAAGTCTATAAGCAACCTCTCCATCTTTAAGAGTAGCACCTAATCCTGCTTTCACTAGATTATAGTAAATATTTTGTTTCTCTGTATCTGCAAGTGATTCTTCAAACACAACCCATGATTGGTAATCACTAGGGTTTCCGCTATCCTTTAATGTAGCAATAAACTCTT
>CAKZKZ010000774.1 GCA_937124495.1 uncultured Dokdonia sp.
CAGGAGCTGACTCTTCATTATTTTCCATAAGCATTGGCCTTAAGAAAAAGAATGCTGATCCAGTTGTTAGTGTCGCTACAAGAAGCTGAACCCAAGAATAAATTGAATAAAAATAGTAGATTCTTGAGCTAACTAATTTAGCTCCATAAAGCGAAACTCCATCAGAAAACTGACCAAGCTCTTGCATAACTTCAGTTGATTGAGCAATACTTGTCATGATGTGATAAAATAAAACCCATAGTGGAGTCCAAAGAAGTACAGAAAAATAAAGTGCAAACCAATAGATTAGAACTTTCCATTTTCCGGCAACAATAAAGAAAATCAGAAATGGAAAAACTGCAACGAGGGCCAATTTAATAAGTCCGGCAACGTGTGGGGCACGGGCCAGATGTTCACTAAATTTTTGACTTCTAACTGCGGCCTCAGATGCTCCGTGTTCTTCTGAAAATCCAAAGATCGAGAGAATCGCATCAAAAGAAAAGAGACGGTTCAGGTATTGAAATACTCTTCCTGTTGTTCCGGGGAGCTGAGAACCTTTCATAATGCCCATGACAGATTCTTTGCCATCAACATAGTGGTTAACCAGCATATTTGCCATGTGCATGTTTTGAGCTGCTTCATCTTTTATTGGATAGACATGCCTGCCACTTGAACGAACAAAGCGTACATGGTGGCTAACGGCATACTGTTTTAAACTTGATCGGACTTCATTTTTCACATCAAGACATGAGTAAGAAATATTATCTTCTGTTTTAATTTCTATAAAACCATTTTTTGCAGACCACTTTGTGCTATTTGTGGTAAGCATCACATTGTCTGATAAACTGATATATCTCCAAAAGGTTTTCTTATTTATAAAACTTAGGGTAAACTCAGGAGTGGTTTCTAGTGTGTATTGTATGATGTTGTCTGGATCAGTATCATCAAATTCTAGTATATGATGATCATCATCACCTTTAATAAATAAGCGTATGTAGCCTATGATACCTTTCTTCTTATTTTCTTGAATATTTGCATTTAGGATTTTTTTAACCTGATTTGTTTTTTGATTTTCCGTTAAAGTTTCATCTTCTTCTATATTTCTAATCACATTTGTAAGAGAGAATTGCTCTGTTGTAACATCTTGAAGAAAATCATTTTCTGTAATGACGGCTCTTACCACATCTCTTGTTGCGGGTATTTTTAATAAAAAGCGTTTATCTATAGGGCCTCCATTATTTTCGAAAATATTTTCAAAAGTGGCTATTTGATCATCTGGAACTTTGTTGGAAAATAAATAGTTTCGGTTTTTAGAGATCTCTATTAAATCTGTGTAATTATTGAAATAAGGATCTTTCGCACGAACTTCAAAAGTGAATACAACATCCTCATTAAAAGGGATGGTTGGCGTGTATTTGTCTCCATCTTCTTGTGTTTCTATTAATACTCTAAATCCTTGTTTGTGAGGGCGTAATAGCATACGATGATTCTTGCATATATACTGCGTAGTTTTACTAGGAATTAATTTTAAATAATCATGTACTGTATATGGAATCAGTGCTTTTTCCTTTTCTATATCATTTAACTCATTGTCATCGTTTTCTATAGGGAGAAATTTATTGTCTCCACTATCTAAGAAGTAACCGTGATGTATATTGATATTAAAAAGTGCTTTATAAAACATGGTTATTTATTTTTTAGACCATTATTCATTCCTGTAATTACGCTGCCTTTTTCAAAGACAAAATCTCTATGAATTTCTAGTAAAGTGACCTTATATATGGCAGAAGGGTATTGTTTGCCTCCAAGGGTTCCCCATATAAAGTTGAGTTCCTCAAAAGAAGGTGTATAGAGGTCTGCAATAAATTTGAAATCACCAACGTTGACCATATCATCCACCCGTTCAAAACTAGTATTGTCCTGAGTGAATACTTTTTTACCTTGAAAAAACTCTACAACCTTGGTAAGATTTTTTAGAGATTCTTCATAAAGCGTATTTGTACTACTAAAAAGGATATATAGATTTAGGTTGACTTTAGGATTTCGATAGTTTACCTCTGTATTGTTTGTGTAGTTATTGGATATATTTTTTAAGGTAAACTCTTCTTGTAAATTGATTAACGATAATACAACATCACTAGTGTCACCTCCACCACCTTCAGGATCAGTGTCTATCGTTGCAATGTTTTCTAAAGAAACAATGCTCCCACCAAAATAGGAGTTTACTTCTTCTTTAATAACTTGTAGTGTTTCAAAAATCATGATATCAGGTATCTAATTTTTTAAAGCAAGAGTGGTTCTCTACTTTTGGGAGTTTAAAATTACCTCATACTATAAGTAGAAATGCAGGCGTAATTGCTTGATTTATAGGGGGTAAATGCCCTTTTAAAAAAGAGTGTTTTGACTATTTTTGTAAGAAAAAGGGTTGTGATGGTGTATTTATATCGATGATTAATATAAATTATTGGACAACGGAACTCGTTATTAGAAACCTGTTTTTGTCCTTATAATCAATCACTTAGGTTTATGAGAGAATAATATGTTCATTTCTATGATAAAGAACGCTATTTGAACAGACAGGGTATATTATTTCGCGAAAGCGTATTCAAAAAAATAAACCATAAAAATATATTGGGATTATAGAGTTGTTTATTTTTATAAGCTTACAATGAGATGATTACATTTTTTAAATGTTAAAAAGTATTCCACTATATTCTTTAAAATAGTGTTCTTCTAGTTGCATTTAGTGTAGATAGTTTATACCTATATACTCTAATTTAAACCAATAAATCATTATGTTAAAAAAGATTTCAAACATTAACGGGGCCCAAGAATTAAGTAACACAGATCAAAAATCTATTAAAGGAGGTTTTGGCTTTCCAGGTTTACCAGGGAATGATTGCTGTGCTTGTGTATTTGTACCAGCAGGGCAACAATTTCCTATACTTATAACTCAGTCTTGTGACGTTCCTTGCCCAACGAATGGAAGTTTAGAATATCAAGATACAGGTTGTTAATAGGGTGTAAGCAAACTTAGATTTGCTTTTTACCGTGTAACTACATAAAATAAAAGCGCCATGAATTTCTTCATGGCGCTTTATGATTATTTTTAAAATAGATAAGTCTACGACGTATGTACTATAATTTTTGAAAGTACCGTATTTACAATCTTATTTTTGAAATGACCAATACTAATACTACTTACTCCTATATTTTGTAGCGACTTTAGCAAAAGAAGGTCTTTCTGGCTTTTAAGTAACCAAGTCAATTCTTCTTTATCGATCTTATTTTCTTTAAACAATTTTGCCCATTTCTGTAATTTCTCTTTTGAATGTGCTAGATATGCTTCCATATCGGCAGCAATGGCTGTGCTTTGCTCGTTAAATTTATCTTTGGCAAGCTTGACGATTTCTTCTTTTAGTTCTTTAAATATTATATCAAAATCCATTCTGTTATTTTTTAAGTTGATTCATAAAACCAGAAATGGCTCCCTCTGTCTTTTTATCTTTTTTTTCTTCATAGTCTATGAGAATATCAAAAGCTTCTTCTATCTGTGGTTTTGCTTCATTGATGAATACTGTATTTAGAGAGCCTTTTTCTTCCCATAATGTTAGATAACTTCCTATAAGTTTTTTATCATTATTTAAGATTCGCCACATTTGGACCGTGATATCATTTTTAGCTTTGCCTTCTTCATACGCAAGCATTTTTTGTAATTGGTTTTGTAATGCAATCACTTCTGCCTTGTGAAGATTATAAGCCTCATTGCTTTGATCCATTACACTGAGTGTTTGGATTTTTGTAGCAATCGTTTCTGTATAAGTATAGTGATCATAAAGACTTGCACAACTACTTACCACAAGTGCCATCACTCCAATAATTAAAGATATTTTACGTATTCTCATAACTAGATTTATCATGTTTATACATCAAATCTAGACTATTTTACGCCTAAAATGCATGATATACAGGTGGGTGTTCAGTCTTTTCAGTAGGTTTTGAAATGTGGTTAATAGGGAAGGAGAATGGTGTTGGCATCCTTTGTATGGAGTGTTTCGATAATCGTTCCAGAGAGATTAAACCATCGTTGCGCTCTATCAAGAATCCAAGCATCAGAACTAGCTGCGATATGATCACTTTCAGCCAATACTTTATCAGGATTATAATCCAATGTGATGTGCCAAGGATAGGTACGCTTTCGCGAAAGCTCACCCAGCAACGTTTTCATACGTCCACTATTACTTACAGGCTGATCAAAGATCCAGATAACACTCTTGACCTGTGCTTCCTGTAGAAAATCTCCCACAGTTATAAGGACTTCTTGCGTTTGTTGTACACGTTTATAAGTACCGTGTACACTAGATACATCTCGATAACAATCGTCTACACCTTTAAAAACATACCCACCAGAAAGAAAACTTTCTAAAATGATTAGGATATTAAACCCATCAATAATCACCGTTTGATCTTTAAGTTGATCTATAGTAACGTTTGTGCTTTTACGTTGTGTGACTTGAGCCGCCGAAGCACTCATTCCTTGCACCGCTTTTTGTTGACGCGCATTTAATTTATACCGATTCCCTACCAGTTGTACAGATGATTTCTCAGAAAACCCCCTAGACAGAAGATAGGACACATCTGTGACAGCTTCTTTTATCTTTTCCTGCGCTTTGATCGTTCCAAATAGAAGATCATCAGGTCCTTCTTTTCCTCTGTTTCTTGTGGGCATTTGTTGACTATAAAAAAGGCTCTAAAAACCCGATGAGTTGAGTACCGTCTTTACTCCATCGGATACCGTGACCTGTTGAGACTCTGATTTCATACACAAGCTCGTGTTTGTAATGATAAAATACATTCCACCATGTTTTGGTTTGGATCATCTTGATGACGACTTCTCTAACCGTTTCTTCTTTCTGCATTGGATTTCCTTTGGCGATTCCCCAAAAGGCATCGGCAGATCGTCCTGTATGCTTTTCCCATGCTCTTGTAACCATACTGATTTGATCATTGTATGGCGCAAAACAACTATCTAAGAGTGTTTGTTGTAAGGGCGGAATCGCATGTTCATCTTTGATACTGGCTGAGGTCCATCGTTGTCCTATGAGGACTAACAAGTGCTCAAAAGGAGTCACTTCGATGGCTTTTGCCCATTGTTCAGGTGTTGTGCTTGATGTCTGAAGTAATGGTTTGAAATGCGTTAATACAGTTTCAGGTGCTGGCGTCATTTCTTCCTTGAAATAGGGAAGCCCATAGTCTTTAGGAATGCCTTGTTGGGAATAGGTTTGTAACGCTTTCGCGAAAGCGTATACATGTTCCTCTTCCAAAAAAAGAGCATATCGCTCCTTCCAAGAATCTGGAAGAAAGGATATGCTTGTTTGTATGGTTTTTAATATATCCACTTTCTAATTCAATTTAAGAATCCCACCATAGTGTTTTACGATATAAAAGGAATTCGATGTCTTGGTTTTGCACTTGTTTTCTAAGAATTACTTTGCAACGACTTCTATATTCTTGCCTTTTCTTTTTCAAATAGTAGGCGCTTCCTGTTTTCCAGTATATTTGAGCGCTTCGCGTTCTTCTTTTCCTTTTGTGCTTTACTTTAAAATTGTAAATCTTCTTGTTGTCATAAGATTTCATTTGAAATGTGTTTTAGGTTATTACCTAAAACACATTTCCTTTTCTAGTTGCCATACTCTTTATTTTTTAGCTCCTTGTTTCAGTCTTCTTTTTACTTTCCAAGGTGCATTTTTATCATGATCACCCGCCATAATACATCCATAAGGCATCACTTCGTCAATCACAGTACCTAGACCAAACTCGTCCATTTGAGCTCTTACAGCTTTGGCACTTTTATACGCACTAGGCAGTTCTGAAACGTCAATCTCATTAGAGAAAAAACGTACATCCAGACCTGCTGTTTCTTGTGCAAAAACGGCTTCATTGGTCATACTCGCTTTTGTCTTTTTATGAGACGTACGGCTCACATTTCTTCCCGCACCGTGTGGTGCAAAACCAAGATTGTTTGCAGTCGTTTCTCCAGACACAATAAGTACAGGTTCTGCCATGTTTAAAGGAATCAAACGAGGTCCTGTAATATCAGGCATAAATTTAGCATCCAGTGGTGTAGCTCCTTTCGCATGATAGAATAAATCCCCATCTTTAAAAACAAAGTTATGTTCGTTCCAGAAACGGTTTTCTGCTTCTAGGTCTAGTTTTTCTAAGGTTGCATCATGGATACATTCGTGGTTTTGCTTTGTCCATGCGCGTATGATCTGCAAGGCATCCCAATAGTCTTTTCCTTCTTCAGTATCAAAAGGAATCCACGCATTTTGACGTAAAGTATCTGGCGATAGTATTTTTCTGAAACGCTCAGCAATTTGCATTCCTTTTTTATACAACTTGGCACCAGGTGCTCTTGATCCGTGATGCGTGATCATCATGGTATTTCCTGTTTGTTCAGAAACACCAACAAATAAGAAATGATTTCCATCACCTTGTGTTCCTAGATGTCCTCTAGCTGCTTTGATGATGTTATGATCTTTTAAGAAATAGTTTCCTTCAAAAGCTTCTAGGAGTGCTGTCGGGATTCTATATTGTGCATCACGATCTCTTCCTCCAGGACCAAAGTGTGTACTTGCATGCGCGGCATCCAATACTGTTTTTGGATCTGCTTTTCCAAAATCGGTCAGCATCACCGAACAACAAATATCAGCACTATGCATCCCTGGATGAATCGCATTTTTTGTCACCACCACGCCACCCACAGGAATGGTTCCTTGTGGTCCTGCAGGACATGCATCTGGCATCACCGCACCGTCTACCACTGTAGGTGTTTTCATGAGGGCATTCATAGAGTTGATAACAGAAGTCACATTATCTTCTTCCAGTTCATTTTCTGCTTTGATATTGATTTTGAAGTCAACAGCAGTTTCATGGAGATCTTGAATAGGAGGGAGTTGGTATTGCTCTAAATATGCATGCATAGCTTCTCCTTCTAAGTTGTTTTCATTGATGTGTGTAATCGCTTCTGGAAACCATTTTCCAGATCTAAATCCTAAGTTGATTAATGTTTTTCCTGTAATCATTTTTTCTATTCTTTGTGTTTACTGGAGCAAATATTGTATGGTATTACGCAATGGTTTTGCGTAGTTTTGTTTTATGAAAATTTTAGCTCTATATTTTTCCAAACTTCCCTCATGAATGGTGTAATACTAAAAATATTTTCTATTTCATGATCTAATAAAGACCAGTATTTAATAGTACTATAGTGTAAATAACATTCCTTTATTAATATGATTTTGCAAATTTCCCAGTTCTTCAATTCTTGTGAATCAGCATTACAAATTCCATCATCAAATGATGACACAATTAATTGCATTAAAGTGAACTTATTTTCGTCATTTTTTAATTCAGTTTGATATATCTTTAAGAAATCTGAGATTCTTCCATAATCAGACATAATAAGATCCCAGTCTTGTATATCATTGCTCCAATGAAGACCTAATCTTTCGGATAGCTTCTTTTCGGATACACCACTAGAATATCTTACATATTGGTCCTGTGTGTTCATATTCTTTCTTTATTAAGAGGTTTATTTTCATAAAACTCATTTCTGATTGTTACTAATAACTCATTTACTTGAGATACATCAGGCGTTTCTATTAATACAGAAGTATCATATAATGTATCTAACTCTTCTTTTAAAGCTTCGGCTTTAGTAACCAAATCATCATACTCAAAAGCACCTTGTTTGATCCCTAATAGAAAATTACGATCTGGTCTTCTCACGTTGATTGTTCCATCTTGTGCGATTTCTTTTGCCATGTGTAACAATCGAAAAGTATGCATCATGTTTTTAGTATCATAATTCTTCCCGTGTGCTACATTGTTTTCATATCGGGCTTCATTTCTTTTGGACACCCAATCCCAGTATTCCTTGTATTTCTTACAATAGGTAGAATACCCATCTACATTAAAATAGAGTAAGGCAATAGGTTTTTCTTCTTTAGAGACGGAGCTTAAACATACTTCATTGGCATTTTCTTTTGCGACTCCTTGGTAGCCTTGATCTTCTACATAAAAGAGATTATAACAGTCTTTCATATGTGGGATGTTGACCAAGCCACAATGTATATCTAGCATATTATTTTTTTCTAGATATCCTTTTACTGGGACGGATGCTTTCCCATCTCTCACATAACAAAAATCGAGAACGTTTTTTCGTTCTTTGGCTACTGGATTGACTATTTTTTTATTAAGTCCACGAGCTTTTTTGATTTGTGTATAGGCATAATTTGCAAAAGAGTTTTTACATAATTTTGACAAGAAGTAGTTCGTCTTTATACGATCAAATAATGGATCTTTTATTAAGATGCAATCGTCTGGTATGTTAAGTAGTTCCAGGATGTTTGGATTGTTTTTTGAGAGTAAAGAGATAAATTTCCGTAACTCATAATACACTACGTCATTGGTGGCGTCATTGATTTGTTCTACATAATCCATCCCATAAAAAGATGTTTTAGGAAGTATGAAAACCCCTCGTATGTCTGTATCTGAGGTAGCTGTATCGAGTCCATAGGCTTTACTACCACTGATGCATTCAAAAATGATGCAACCGGATGCTTTAAGATTTGCTATTGTTTTCATGTTGGTATTTTATGGTATTCCTAAAAGTATTAAGATCGGTAATAAATTGTTGTAAGCCGTCACTGATTTTTCCTTTAGTTAAATATAAGGAGGTAATATGAGTATACTCAGAAGCATTCATATCTGAAATAGTTACTTCTGAAAGTTCATATTGCCATGCTTTATTAAAACTAAAATACAGCTTGATATCTGAATTGTGAACTGCTTTTATAATCCAATATTCAGATTCCCAAATATTCCCATCTGAAGAAGTTGCTTCAACAATCTTCCAATGATTTTTAATAAGCGCTTGTTCTATATGATATTTATATCCTGAATGCTTTTTCATTTTCTTTGTATGTACACCTCCCTCAATCCCTCCTTATTAGGAGGAAAAAAAGTGATTTTAAACTGAGCTTATCTAGAACTTCGACAAGCTCAGTTTGACAACGCTATATTAGAGATGTATATAAAAATGCATTGATACGTTCTGTATCTGGGTTTCCTCCAGATAGTGTTTTTGCGTATTTGCCATTGGTTGCGATCACTTCTGAGATAAAATCACAGACGTTCTCTGGTCTAGCATGCATATACTTTTCTGCATTTTTAGATTTGATGTTCATTAAATGTTCAATCTCATCTGCGATGTCTTTTGTGACTAAGGGTAGCATTTCGCGAAAGCGTACTGGTGGCATTGTTCCACATTCTAAAATCCACTTTCCTGCCATAGCTGTTCTCAAGGCATAAAAAAGACTTTTGAGTTTTACGGTATCTTCTGCTATTTTTTCTTCATATTTCTTACTCATACTGAGGTAATGAAACATGGAAGCGATAGGAGAGAAGCAGTCTGTTGCGATAGCGCGTAACTCGCTAAGTGTATCTTCTTCGCTTCTATAGATGATAGGTGAAAATAAGTGCTCTAATGCCGGGATGTTTGACTTTTTAAGGAGTAGTAAACTTTTACGAAGTTCCCAGCCTACGGCATCAAAATCGCCATCCATGATGTCTATGGTATCGCGTCTGTCTGAAATAGAAAGATACCAAGAGAGTGGTTTTGTGTATAATAATCGTACGTCATAATCACTATCTGGAGATGCAAATCCCCATGCTCTACTGCCTGATTCGCACGCGAAGATGACTTTTGCATCGCGTTCTTTTTCTATAAGTTTAAGTTTTGTTTCCATAATATTGTATTATTGCATTATATCATTTATAGTTATTTGATCTTTCTGGAAAGCTAGATAATGATAGGTATAACATTCGGTGACAATCGTAGCAACCCCAAGACCACAGTTAGGGCAAGTTTGATTTAAAAAATCCGTATCAGAATATCCACAGCATCCAGAGTAATTAGGGAGTGTTTTATGATTTAAAAGTTTAGAATCTCTAACATTGATTAAGAGTCTATCTTCATGCGCTATAAATATGTCTCCATGTCCATGACTAAAATA
Source organism: uncultured Dokdonia sp. (assembly GCA_937124495.1). GTDB lineage: Bacteria > Bacteroidota > Bacteroidia > Flavobacteriales > Flavobacteriaceae > Dokdonia. Next base: position 10,056 of record CAKZKZ010000774.1, read on the forward strand.
TCCTCGATCGATGATTTCTTCTCCTTCTTGAAATAGATTTAAATCTACCACAACTTCTTTTAGTGTGTTCGTAAGTATGGCTTGACATCTTTTACATTTTATAGTAATCATATCTGTAATTTCTTGTTGATACTACAAATATGAAATAATACTACGCAACGTTTTTGCGTACCTAAAATAAAGACATAAAAAAAGCGCTTCATAGCGCTACAATCATGACACAGGCAATATCTCTATTACTTTGCCATATACATTTTTGGTCCATCCGTTAATGTGACCTCGGTTGTTACCGATCTGTAATCCTCGTTTTGCATTCTTCCCTTTCACAAGGTGTGTAAAACAATTACCTCTTACTTTACAACCAACAATATCTCCTGTTTCACAATCTTCCCAATGTACGGGTTCAAGAATAACAGCTTGTTTTGATTTTAAAATAGGCAA
>CAKZKZ010000775.1 GCA_937124495.1 uncultured Dokdonia sp.
GGTCAAGAAGTAGGAGATATGGGAGGAGGACTGGATTCTACACGTACAGGCATTATTTATTTGAGTGAGACCATTTCTGAAATTGCGTATCAACGCCCTAATAATTTCTCTGAAAAAATCATTGCCAGTAAAGTCAGTGGTGATGATAATGGCTTTAGTTTTAATACGGCTATAGATGCCAATTTCTCTTTTTATGAAAACACTATAGAGCTGAATACCCAACTCATTTCACCTATAGGCGTCAATGCCTTTTCGTATTATAGATATAAATTGGTCGGAACTTTTTACGAGCAAGGAAAAATTATTAATAAGATAGAAGTGACACCGCGTCGTCCTAAAGATCGCGTCTTTAGTGGAGTGATTTATATTGTAGAAGACGAGTGGCAGTTATATGGTGTAGATCTTGCGACCAATGGAACCGCCATACAAGTACCTTTTATAGAGAGTCTCAATTTTAAACAGAATTTTAAGTATGATGAAGATTCTAAACAATGGGTGAAAATCTCTCAAGTCATTGATTTTAGTTTTGGATTCTTAGGCTTAAAAGGTGACGGACGCTTTACTGCGGGCTATAGCGATTATAATTTCATGCCTAATTTTACCAAAAAATCCTTTACCAACGAGGTACTTTCTTTTGCAGATGAATCTAATAAAAAAGATAGCCTGTATTGGGAAGAAAAACGCCCTGTTCCCTTAACGGCTATTGAGTCTGAGGATTATCTTAAAAAGGATAGTATTCAAGTGATTCGAAAGTCTCGGAAATACCTAGATTCTATAGATACACGAAGTAATAAATTTGGAATCTTAGATCCAATTACTGGATATTCATACACCAATACGTTTAAAAGACGAACTTTTAGTTATGATGGATTCTTGAATAGCGTAGGATATAACACCGTGCAAGGTTGGAATGGAGCTACGGGGATTAATTATTTTACGTGGAGTGATGATGATTATACAAAGACATTCTACGCTTTCGCAAGAGTGAATTATGGGTTCTCAGATGATAGACTACGATATACGGGAGGATTTACAAGACAATTCAATCAAAAGAATAGAGCTAGATTAAGTGTCACTGGAGGTGTAGAAACCAAACAATTCAATGCGGGAAATCCTATTGAAAACTCAATAAATACCATAACGTCGTTATATTTTGAACGAAATTACCTGAAAATTTATGAACGCTCTTTTGTGGATGTGGCCTACACCCAAGAAATTTTTAATGGCCTACGTTTGTGGGGAAATATAGGGTATGAAGACAGAAAAGGACTCGCAAACACTACCGATCAAACTTTTTATCCAAAAGATGATATTGTCTTTACGAGTAATAATCCGCGAGATCCTAACAATCTCTTTCCTCAAGACCCAACGGGTGTTGATGATCATACCATTGTAAAAACGCAAGTGACCGCACGTATTAATTTTGGACAGAAGTATTATAATTATCCAACTGCTAAGTTCAATATCCCGAATGATCGTTTTCCTACCTTATTTTTAACGTATGAAGGAGGATTAGGCGCCGATGATGATAAATTTAATTACACACAATTAAGAGCAAGTGTACGTCAAGGATTTAATATAGGGAATAAAGGACGCTTTAATTACAATCTAAGTGGAGGAACATTTTTAAACTCTGCAAATGGAGCAAGCTTTATAGATTATCAACACTTTAATGGAAACCAAACGAGAGTAAATCTGAATGGGAATTACTTAAATCGTTTTAATCTCTTGCCATATTATGAACGTAGCACCAATCAGGGCTATTTTGAAGGTCATGTAGAGCATAATTTTAAAGGATGGATTCTTGGGAAGATTCCAGGTATTAATAGACTTAATTTTAACCTAGTCGCTGGGGCGCACGTATTAAGTACACAGGGGAATCAACCATATACAGAATATTCTATTGGACTGGATAATATAGGTTGGGGGAAATTTCGTTTCCTACGCGTAGACTATGTTCGTTCCTCTGGACTCGGAGCTAACGATGGCGCATTTATGTTTGGGATTAGTTTTTAGTTTTAGAATAGAAAGAATAAAAAATAGAACATAGAATAAATAGTACCTTCACTCAAGTAGTGGAGGTGTTTTTTTTATGATGATATTGATATTATATAGGAATGAGATGATATACGCTTTCGCGAAAGCGCACACTACATCATACAATTATTTAGATCGAATGATCTTCTTAAGAATCGCAATCTGACCCAAATGATAATGCGTATGTTCTACAATGCCCTGTAGATTCCTGTAGTAATTTCCATATTTCGGATCAATAAAATCTTGCCATAAAGAATCTTCAGGGAGTTGTTCTATAAGCGATGCAAAATGATCTGCGGCTGTATAGGTTTTTGCTAAAAAGGTATCCCAGTCTTTTTGAGATTGAATAGGAGGGTGGTCAAAACTG
>CAKZKZ010000776.1 GCA_937124495.1 uncultured Dokdonia sp.
CAGATAGCGTATAGAGCCCTTAAAGAGCATATCCGAAAAGAGCGTTCAGGGCTTACTATTTCGTCTATTGACATTTTAATTGATCATATTACAAAGGCAAAGAAACCGACTACCGTCGGCGGTCATAAAGGGACTCATTTTAATGTTGGCGAAGTAACGGGGCGTAAACAGCGATTGCTATTTGATGGGCAAGATGCCATTGTACAATCTTTTCGTTCAGATTCTGAAAAAGCATTTCGATTATTTAATTCAGGAGATTATGATGTCTTATTAATTAATCAAAGCGGAAGTACGGGCGCTTCGGCGCACGCCTCTAAGGATTTTGAAGATCAGCGAAAACGGGCGCTAGTGATGCACCAATTTGAATTAGATATTAACACAGTTGTTCAAATCTTAGGAAGGGTGAATCGTACAGGGCAAGTAGTCTTACCAGAGTATTATTACATTACATCTGACATTCCTATGGAAAGACGTCTTATGACAATGCTCAAAGCAAAACTAAAGACCTTAGATGCTAATACCACAGGATCACAAAAAACCCGTGATGACACCCTAAAAAGTCCTGATTTTTTAAATAAGTATGGCGATACCGTAGCCCACGCATGGATTAAAGAGCATCCAGAAATGATGCCAGACTTAGGGTATCCTAATCACAGCAGAGTCAAGGGAGATAACGGATATGTAACTTATGTCCTTAATCCAGAAAAACACGGTGCTATTCGTCAATTAACAGGGCGTGCAGGACTCTTGTTAGTGAAAGACCAGGAGGCACTTTATGATGAATTACTCTCGCGTTATAAAGATCAAATCCTTTTAGAAAAACAGCAAGGTACATACGATTTAGAAGTGGAGTTTTTACAGCTAGATGCCGATGTACAAAAGCGTTATTTATTTCATAAAGGTTCAGGTGGTCAGAGTGCCTTTGGGCGAGATACGGTAAGAGAAGAAACGATTGTTAATAATCTAAATCGTCCTTTTACTTTGCAACAAGTAGAACTTAGACTATTAAAAGCACTCGGTGGTAAGACTGGGGAGACACTGCAAGCAGAACTATTAGCTAAAATTGCTACAGAGTACCCTATAATGTTAGCTAAAAGAGAGTCTTCAAAAAGAAAAAGTATAGAGAAACTTCTTATCCAAATGAAAGTATATGAATCTAAAAACCCTCTTAGTGAAGAAGATGAAAAAGATGCTTTGCTTTTAAAGGAGATTATTGATGATAAGCAAGAGGATTTAGAGAAGTATATAAAACAATTACGGGCTATTGGTAAACGAATTGAATCTCATATTGGATTCTGGCAAATTGGCGATGCGGTAAAAGTGCCTACTTATCACAATGGCTCAGAGGCTTCTTGGGGTGTTTTTTTAGGTGTGAGTATTGGTAAGAGCGCTAAAAACCCATATACACTTGGAAACGTCCGGTTAAATTTTGCGGTCACTGATAGTCGTAAAGCCTTTAGTGTCTCCTTAAATGAAGGTGTTGATAATGGGTTTTTAAGTGATATTTTTAAAGAAAGTAAGGCTACTCCTATATCAGATAGTGAACAAGAAAATGTACTTACCCTTTGGAATCAGCGAATTAAAGAGGCATCGGCTAAACGTGAACAGCGTCATATTTTAACCGAGAATATCCTAGCCTCGGCAGGTTCTATTAATGGTAAGAACCGACTTATTAAATACAATACCAAAGGCGGTGAAATCCAGAGTGGGATTTTAATTGCGCGAGATGCAGATACTTCTTTTTATAGTCAAAGTAGTTACCCTATTAGTGAGGCTTTCTCCAAAATTACCGCCTTGGTTGTTGGTGGTTATTTTAAAGCGAATAAAGATATGGTTCGTTTTGAAAAAACGAGCGCTACTACTTTTAACGTATTTCTGGAAAAGAAGGAGTTTTACAAAGCGATTATTGATCCTGAACTGCAAAAGCTACTCATTCCAAGAATGGGTGCAGATCCTACAGAATTACCAGACTTTGTGCAAAATGGAAATGAAATGACAGGGAATCTATCCCTATCAAACTTGCAGTTGTTTTTAGATAAACTAGACGGATTTGGTGTCTACTATTTAGATAGTACAAAAGAAATTAAAGAGTTACAACAAGAAAACGAAAAAGACTGGCGGTTACGAACCGAGCGATCTAACAAAAGGTATGTATATGAATTGGGGACGGTGTATGGTAAATCAAGTCATCCAAGTGCAGGCTTTGAAAACTTCTTTGAAGGGGATGGTCGCTACCCGTTAGGGCGTGTGGTATATAACAGGCGTCTTACCGATAAGGAGCGGTATAACTTTACGCTCATTCCTATTTTTAAAGATGCCTCAGAATCTTTCAAGTTATGGAAAAGTGCAAGTAGCCATACGAAAGTACTCAAGGATTATTTAGCCCTTATAGATACCCTTACTGATACACCATTATTTGAGGCGATAGCGACCTTAGGTTTTTTCATTGTCAATCATCCACACGAGAGTGGACATACAGAATTTGTTTTTGGCAAGTCTCCCGCCCTTGAACTTGG
>CAKZKZ010000777.1 GCA_937124495.1 uncultured Dokdonia sp.
CCTTCCAGGAGGTTTTGGTACCCTAGAAGAACTTTTTGAAATCATTACCTGGAGCCAGCTAGGACTGCACCAAAAACCTATTGGTCTCTTAAATATTAATGGATTTTATGACGATTTGTTGAAGATGTTAGAGCACATGGTGCGTCGCGGTTTCCTGAAAATGGATAACTACGAACTTCTTATAGTAGATACAACCGTAGAAGGGCTTATTTCAAAAATGAAAGCTTACAAGCCACAACCAGTTCCAAAATGGTTAAAAGGGGATCGTACGTGATTTTTTGTTGTTGAAAAATGTATATCATCGATAGTTTTGTGTTTTTCGTCAGTTTTTAGTGAGTAGGTGTTATGATATCCGTAACACCAATTATAATTGCTAAATTGGTATGACTAACTAAAAATCAGTTTTTTATGAATGCAACAAAAAAGTATGCAGCAGAAGCTCTTGGAACTTTTGCATTAGTTTTATTTGGATGTGGTGCTGCTACTATTGCAGGTGTTTCTGCAACTGGCCCTTCTGGCTTAGGGTTATTGGGAATTTCTTTAGCCTTTGGTTTGGCTGTCGTGGCTATGGCGTATACGATAGGTCCAATTTCAGGATGTCACATTAATCCTGCTATCTCTGTAGCCATGTGTATTGCGGGTAAATTATCAATAAAAGATCTTGTAGGATATGTGATTGCTCAATGTATAGGAGCTATTTTAGGTGCTGCTATATTATATCTGATTGCTACTGGAGGGGCTGGCTTTGAAATGGCACCTTGGGCATTAGGAAGTAATGGTTGGGGAGAAGGGTATTTAGGAGCCTATGATTTAAAATCAGCATTTACAGCAGAATTTGTTTTTACATTTTTATTCTTAATGGTCATTTTTGGAACCACCGCCAAAAAGGCTTCACCACAAATGGCAGGACTTGCCATAGGTATATCACTCGCATTAATACATTTTGTTGCCATACCCATTACAGGAACTTCTGTAAATCCAGCACGTAGTTTAGGACCTGCTATTTTTGCTGGCGGTATCGCGCTAGAGCAATTATGGTTATTTATCGTAGCACCACTTGCAGGAGGTATTCTTGCTGCTTTGTTACGTAACGTATTTGTAGACGATTAGTAACTTTGTCAATAATTTTGATAGAAGTTATGTGTTGTAAAGAGCTGCTTTTTAAGTGGCTCTTTATGTGTATAGCTTTTTTTAAAAGATGAGGTGTGGTAGCATTTAAATTATTATTTTGTAATCATATAAAATGAATATAGAAGACCTATATAATAGGTAGCTTTCCTGTCTATCGACAGGCGGGCGCGAAAGCATATAATTAATGAATACAGAACAGCAAATTACTTCCCTACGTAAAGAACTTCAAGAGCATAATCATAGGTATTATGTGCTTGATACGCCAACGATTTCAGATTTTGAGTTTGATCAAATGCTGAAACAGCTACAAGCTTTAGAAGCTGCACATCCTGAATTTGATGATCCTAATTCTCCATCTAGAAGAGTAGGAGGTGACGTTACAAAAAACTTTAACACCGTTGTTCACGAACATCGTATGTATTCTTTAGATAATTCCTATTCAAAACAGGACTTAGAAGATTGGGAAGTACGTGTTAAAAAACAAGTAGATGGAGAAGTTTCTTATACGTGTGAATTAAAATATGATGGGGCTTCTATTAGTCTTACGTATGAAAATGGAGCGCTTACAAGAGCATTAACGAGAGGAGATGGTATTCAGGGAGATGATGTGACGACCAATATAAAAACGATTAAATCTGTTCCTTTAAAATTAAAAGGCGATTATCCTCCTAAGTTTGATATTCGAGGAGAGATTGTTTTACCGTGGGATGGATTTCATAAAATGAATAAAGCTAGAGAGGCACAAGGATTAGAATTGTATCGTAATCCAAGGAATACTGCTTCTGGAAGTTTGAAATTACAAGACAGTGCTGAGGTCGCAAAACGACCTTTGGATTGTTTACTATATAATATTACTGGTAATAATTTAGGCATTACGAGTCAAATAGAAAGCCTTGAAAAAGCAAGAGCTTGGGGTTTTAAAGTACCTAGTGCCTCTAAGTTGGCTCAAAATATAGATGAGGTATTAGCTTTTATAAATCATTGGGACGTGGCACGTCATGACTTGCCTTATGAGACCGATGGTGTGGTGGTAAAAGTCAATAATTTACAACAACAAGAAGAGCTAGGTTATACGGCAAAAGCACCTCGTTGGGCAATGGCGTATAAGTTTAAAGCAGAACAAGTGTCAACACGCTTACGCGAAATCACATACCAAGTGGGTCGTACAGGAGCGATCACACCTGTAGCAAACTTAGAACCTGTAGAACTTGCTGGAACTACTGTAAAAAGAGCCTCTTTGCATAATGCAGATCAAATCGCAAAGCTTGATATTCGGGTAGGGGATGAAGTTTTTGTAGAAAAAGGAGGAGAAATCATTCCAAAAATCATTGCC
>CAKZKZ010000778.1 GCA_937124495.1 uncultured Dokdonia sp.
GTTACATTCAGGTATTTATGATCTTTGCTTGGTTTGCAGGTATCTTTTTGGCACTTGCTGTCATCGCAAATATTGATTTATGGAAATTCTTAGCTGGTTTAGGAACCATTTCTGCAGTTATCATCTTAGTTTTTAGAGATACGATTCTAGGATTTGTTGCCAGTATACAGGTCGCTACCAATGATATTGTGCGTATAGGTGACTGGATTACCTTTGAGAAATATGGTGCTGATGGGGATGTGATAGAAATTAATCTAGCTACCGTAAAAGTGCAAAACTTTGATAAAACCATCACAACCATACCCACCTATGCATTAATCTCTGATAGTTTTAAGAACTGGCGTGGTATGAATGAATCTGATGGGAGACGTATTAAAAGAGCCCTATATATCCAACAAGACACTATAAAATTCTTGCAACCTGACGATATAGAAAGGCTCAAGCAAATTAAATTAATCTCAACATATATCACAGATCGTCAAGAAAAGATTGATACTTCAAATGCTGAACTCGGCATTTCTAGAGAGTTCCCTGTCAATGGTCGTAATCTCACAAACATTGGTGTCTTTAGGAAATATATGGAGACGTATATCTCACATCACTCAGGTGTCAATAAGGATATGATGATTATGGCAAGGCAATTAGCTCCTACTTCTCAAGGAATTCCTATAGAAATCTATTGTTTTAGTAGTGATAAACGATGGCAAAACTACGAATATATCATGGCAGATATATTTGATCATTTTTTAGCCTCTATCTCTTATTTTGAATTAGAGTTATTTGAATTACCTAGTACGGGTGTATATATTCCTAAAAAATAAAGGTAGATTATTCACAATCTACAGAAAGTTGAATACCCTGCAAGGTTTTCCAAATTGGATGTGTACGTTCTTGAGGTGAGAATGTAAATAATACTGTATATTTTTTTGTTTTTGGACAATAATCTGAAATAACTCCTACCTGTAGCGTTTGTATCTTTTTTGAGAAAAAAGCATCAAAAACATTTGCTTTTCCTTGATAACGCATACCATCAAAATCTTTTATGTTTGTATCTGGAAGGCCCGCAAGTACGACTTTAGTATCAGGAATATCTGTAAGGCCATTCCCTTTACCTACCAACCCCATAAGACCATCGAAATAGGTTTCTAAATCCTTTTCTAATTTATGTATAGTAAGATTTGGATCTTCATCTAGGTACCATAAAAATGTATAGGTCCAGAACTCATCACTTTCTGGATTCCCCCACCCTTTAGCAAAACGCACTTCTTCTATTCCTTTATAATCTAATGAAGGGGCAAAACTAATAGGGAAGTCTAAACGTTCACTACGCCAAGGTTCATCTATATCAAGTAATAATGGTTCATTTTGAGCTTGAGCAATATTTATTATAAAAAGTGTTGCAAAAAAGCAAAGGGATACATATTTCATGAATAAAAAGTTTGATGGTGGTTGGGTACGCTTTCGCGAAAGCGTATAAAGAAAAATAGGAACTAGTCTTTTACGATGATAACGGATGCTTTTACCCCCGTAGCAAGATTCCATATATTTGAAGAGATCACTTGTTTGTTATCATCATACATGACAAACTGTGCTGTGTTAGGCCCTGAAGTTCCTTGATTTAAAGCAACAATCTCTATCTTATTGAAACCCGTTTTAAGATCTATATAAAACCCTTGAAATTCACCTGCAAGATGTACATTAGGGTGAATAATAGTATCATTTACTGCAACGCTTACCCTATCACCATCTACATACTGATGATCTCTATATAGGAAACGTACAAATTTAGAACCGCTATTAAATTCGCCAAAAAATTGATCCTTATAAAATTCAGGTTTAAGTCCAGCGTCCTTGGTGTGGTTTATGGCATTATTAAGCTTTTTCTCTAATGCAGTATTATCTTTTTTTGCAAATTCATCACCTTCCATAAATCGTACTTCACGCTTTTTGGTCCCACTTTCTGGTTGACCTAAACGTACTTTGCTTTTTACAGACAAGGTGCTGGATGAAATGCTAGAAGAGGCGTTTTCTGGAGAAACTGAAATTGGCTTTGGAGCTTCATTTTGTTGTTTACCATCGATCTTGATGGATTTACGAGGTGCATCTACTTGTGCATATCCAATAGTAGAACAAATGAACACTAGGCAGCATAGAGCAGTTTGTAAAATAGATATAGTCTGTGTAGTTTTCAAAATAACTATTTAGTTAGTAAAGATAATAAATGCATATTAATTATAGATTGTACTTAACATATCCATTAACAAGTTTTATACCAAATAACGGTGTAGAGGGAAAATGGTCTTTTACATAGGTCGTAAAATTATAAGAGTCTTAACACAGCATGATTAAAATAAATAGGGAATGATGACCGTTATGGTAGCATCAATCAAATCGATCATTTATGAAAATCAATGTTTTTTATTTTTTAGCCCTCTTCCTTTTTATAACCACTGCCTGCAGTACACGTGATGATGATGGAAATTCAACGAGTGGTATAGAATGCCTTAACTTAGGGGCTCAAGAATTAACCCTTACTATAGAAGACTCCTTTACAACACTTCCTTCAAAAGTTTCTGTGTTTTTTAGAGTGACAGATACAGATGGTCTAGGAGTTCCAGGATTAAATCCATCTGATTTTAGAATTTTTGAACAAGGTCGTAATGATGCATGTTTTAATGAAATATCAAGTTCTGAATCTTCTGCCGAAATATCTCCTAACTCGCAGATATTTAGAAACAATACCATTCTTGTTTTAGATTTAAGTAATAGTGTATTGAGCTCAAGTTTACAAGAATTAAAAGATGCTTCTATTAGTTTTATCACCAATGTAGTTCCTGCGATTCCTACCAATTCTTTTCAAATGGGTATTTATTGGTTTGATGGGGAAGATGAGTTACACGAATTACAACCCCCTACTTCTAGTGCAACAGTATTACAAGATGCCATAAATAGTATCACAACAGATATTAGTAATGATCCATCTACAGATTTGTATGGCGCGGTTATAAAATCTACACAGGTTGCTGAAGACCTCATCACAAATGTAGAAGCTCAAGATATTTTTGGAGCTGCTTCTATAGTCGTTTTTACAGATGGTACAGATCAAGCTGCCCGTTTTACCGAGCAAGAAGCGCTTACTGCTGTAAATAATGCTAATGAAAATATTTCATTTTTTACGATTGGACTTGGTGATGAGATAGATGAAAGTACACTTTCTTCAATAGGAACTTCAGGAAGTGTTTTTGCTACAGATAGTTCTGAATTAGAAACCGTATTTAATCAAGTATCAAATAATGTTGCTAACCAAGCAAATAGCTTTTATTTATTTGAATATTGTAGCCCAAAACGTGATGGAAGTGGCATGAATAACCTTGTGATACAAGCGATATCAAATACAAGAACTGGTGTTGTTGAAGCTTCTTTTGATGCGACAGGCTTTGGTAGTGGATGTCAATAAAATGATATCCATATATGTATTTCATCGATTATACATGACTTTTTATCGTTTGTCTTTGAAAAAAAAGTATTTTACCTAGATCTAATAAATAACATCTTTAGATTTATAGTATGTTAGTCGCTGAATCAAAATTAAAACATGAATTACAAGATGTATATATCCTATCAACAGGGATGTTTTACTTCTTTGACGATTTTATCATTTCAGAGATGAATGAAGGCGTTCATTTTAATTGGGAAGCAGCACAAGATATTATTGAATTAGCCTTAAATCATTATGGTAGTGATTCTAAAATATCTTACATTTCTAATAGAGTGAATTCTTACTCTATAGAAGCACAAGATTAGTTAAAGTTTTTTAAATCAAGACATTCAATTAGAGCTTTTGCAGTAGTTACTTATTCAAAAAGCGGATTGATCAATGTCATGATGGAAAAAATATTTTTCAAATCAAGGATCAAGACATTTGAAAACCTATATGACGCTGCCGATTGGGTGAGTACATATCAACCTACCATCAGGAATAATTCGATGGTTTGTTAATATCCATTTCTCAAAAGTCCCTACTACAATGTATCTTTATAAAACAATGTATTTTAACTGCATAAAAATGTAGTTAATCGATATTATTACCTTACACTTTATAATATAGTATACAATTCACTACTAGTTGTATTTTTCTTATATGAAAAAGTTTGAGTATAGAAATTTCCCCAGTTTTGAGCAAACGTATATTCTACAATGCGGTACTTTCCATTTTTATAAAGATTTTATTATTTCGCAAGTAAATGAAGGAGAGTACATAACCTTAGAAAGAGCTCGAGAACTTATTGATCTCGCGATGGGTCATTATGGCAAGAACACAAACCTATCTTTAATATCTAATAGGCAGAATACCTATGATATTAAGCATGACGATTGGGCAAAATTTTATAATAAAGGATTTCAATTAAAAGCATTAGCCATTGTAACTCATAACAAAACAGATATTGCAGACTTAATGGGTGCTGAAAAGAGAAATTTCCGTCATGAAATTAACAATTTCTATTCATTAGAAAGTGCTATTAATTGGGTTCAATCTTTAGACTAAAAACATATTATTCCAAAAGTGGCGATGGATAATAGTTTACCTTTCTAATTTTCAATCGTTTTTGATGATTTTTAAGCCGTATTAAATATGATTTCCAACTTCTATTTTGCTCTTGTGTCCAACCAAGCTCTGCATGTCCTATGAGTCTTGGAAAAGCCAAATACTCAATTGCATCTATATCTACGGCGGTTTCTGACCACAAAGGAGATTCTATGCCTATTATTTGAGAAGTTGGCACATTTTTGAGTAATGTTTGAGGATTCCAAATATAAGCACTATCAATCGGTGTCACTCCAGCCCAAGTAAGTCCTATTTTAGTCCCTTTTGTATACTTCATATCAAGGTATGTTGTTGGAGCTGGTGATAATACAACAGAAGCACCTTGCTTAGCACCTAATGTAGCAATCTCAGGATTGGTCCAGTGCTGGACGATAGTCTCATCAGAAATACCAGCGCTTTGAATATCTTCCCATCCCATTACATTTTTACCATATTTTTTGACAATAGCTTGTGCTTTGGTTAAAAACAAGTTGTAATCTTCTTTTGAAGTCACATGAGATTCATCCCCTCCTAAATGAATATAATCACCATCAGTAAGTGATGCTACCTCTCTAATAACATCATCTAAAAATTTATATGTAAGCTCTTTATCTACACAAAGAGTACTAAAACCTACTCTCGTTCCTGTGTATAAAGACCTTGCTTCTCCATCACAATTTAATTCTGGATAAGAAGCCAATGCCGCATTTGTATGACCAGGCATATCAATTTCTGGAATAACGGTAATGTGATGCACTTTTGCATAGGCTACAATATCTCGAAATTGTGCTTGCGTATAGAACCCACCTTGATCTCCTCCTACAGCACTCGTTCCTCCTATTTCAGTAAGTTTTGGCCAAGACTTAATTTCTATACGCCACCCTTGATCATCGGTAAGGTGTAAATGCAATTTATTAACCTTATAACTGGTAATTAAATCTATATATCGTTTTACATCTTGTACTGAAAAAAAGTGTCTTGCAACATCTAGCATAGCACCCCTGTATGCATATTGAGGTGCATCTTGTATTGTTACACCAGGAACAGCCATACTACAGCGATGTTCACAATATCAGATTCGATTTCATCTGGTAATAATTGAAATAAGGTTTGCAACCCCATATACAAACCAGACATTGTTTTGGCTCTTATGATGATACGATCTTTAGAGGTTTTAAGAATGTATCCTTCATCATTAGAAATCTCACTCGCGCTAGAATCTAATACAAAATGAATACTATTTGTTGCTAATTTGCTTTCATTTTTAGTCACTAATGATATCCCGCTTGTTTTCGTAAAACGATCTGAAAATTGCTGTGCTATCGCCTGACTGTCTAGACCAGTTCCTGCATAAATAGTTGTATTTTCATCTATAAGGAACCCTTCTTCAGAAATAGCAATTTCATTAGGATACGGAATGAGTGAACGCTCAGTAATGGGAACTAAAACCTGTACTTTTTCAGGAGTACAGCCTATACAGATATATAATAGTATAAAGAAGTAGGATATGTGCTTTTTCATGTACAAAAAGATACTTAAATTAATAATCTAAACGATAATAGCCACATTTGAGATACGCGCCTTCTGGAAAACCAATAGGGTGGTCACTGTCGTGAAATGTTTTTTCTATAAGTTGATAAGAGCGTTTACTTTTTGTAATTCCTTGTTCTGAAATATCAAAAAATTGTTGCGCTGTAATCCTAGAAGAACAAGAAGCCAACACTAAAATTCCATTTTTGCTTACTAATTGTGCCCCCAAAGCGGCTAATCTATGATAACTATGTTTCGCACTTTCAATCTCCCTAGCACTTTTTGCAAAACTAGGAGGGTCAATCACTACAATGTCAAACTTCTTACCAGTATCTATAAGCTGTTGTAAGCCTACAAAAGCATCTATAGCCATTGTCGCATGCTTACCTTTGCTTGGATTCAACTTACCATTTTGAAGCGCTACTTCTAACGCTTGCGCGCTTATATCTAAACTCAATACCTCGTTTGCCCCACCTGCAAGTGCATGTACAGAAAATCCGCCAGCATAACTAAATACATCAAGTACTTTCTTTCCTTTTGACAATGCTCCTACTCGCCTTCTATTATCTCGGTGGTCAAGAAAATACCCAGTTTTATGGCCATGAATCACATTGGCCGAAAATCGGATACCATGCTCTCTAAAATAAATAACTTCAGAAGGTAATGCTCCATGAATCACTTGTCCATCTTTAAAGCCATGTGCATTCGATTTCTGCAAATTACGGCTCAATCTAACGACAACTGTGTCTACATTAGACACAGCAACTAATTCTGGCAAAATCATTTCTAGATATGGAAACCAGATTCCTGAGTAGAATTTAATAACTAGAACATCCTTATAAATATCTGCAATAAGACCAGGAAAACTGTCATTTTCTCCAAAAATAAAACGATAACTATCCGTATCAGTTTTTAATAATTTGCTCCGTTTTGAAAAAGCGATGCGAATTTTTTCTTTAAAAAATACAGCGTCAGGAGTTGCTGGCACATCACTAATCATTTTAATACGAATAGGAGAATCAGGATCATATAAGCCTATAGCAAAGACTTTATCTTTCCGTTGGTCAAATAAGATAGCTATATCACCTGCATTTCCTTCCTTATTTTGTTTAGCAATACTATCTTCAAAAACCCAAGGGTGTCCTTGTTTTACAAGCTTTTCAGCTTTGGGTTTTAATTTAACAGCAAGACGCTGTTGTGTAATTTTTGGAAATTCAATCATCAAAGTATATTGTCTGTCTTATATCACAATTTATAAAAAAATAACAATTATTTTTTTATAAATTTATGGATATAATCATTCCCATTCTCAAATATAACTTTAACAAAATAAACTCCTGTTTTTAAAGAAGACACATCTATTGAATAATTTTGATGTATATCATTAGTTTCCATAACATTTGTACCTAACATCGAGAAAATATTTAT
>CAKZKZ010000779.1 GCA_937124495.1 uncultured Dokdonia sp.
TTCTTCAAATATTTCAAGTAAATTCATTAGCAAACTTTTTTGCTAAGATACAAAACCACATAAAATCATAAAGAACCTTAGATATTTATATGCACTTATGCTGTTTGTCTGTTTTACAACAAACTCATCAGGTCAATCTATTCAAGAAAAGGAGGACAGTTTACTTTCTCTTATTGAAAATACAGTAATAGATACTGTAAAGGTTAAACATTACATTAATTTAGGAGCAATGTATGTGTATAGTGAACCCAATAAAGCATCTGAGTTTTTTCATAAAGGATTAGTCATTTCTACTAAGACACAGTTCTATTATGGTTTAGGTAAGTGTTATGCTGCTTTATTTAATGTTCATTACGTTCTGGGTTCTGATTCGGATAGTTTGCTGGTTTATGTAAAATCACGGAAAGCATTGTATGAAAAGACTGGAGATATTAATGATAAAGTAGAAGGACAGTGGTATCATGGTGTTTATCATCGGTCTCTAGGGAATAATGATAAGGCTATCAAAGAGTATTTAAAAGCACTCGAATTAGTCCAACAACACAATCTGCCCAAAGTAATTGAAGCTAAATTACTCGGTAATATTGGAGCTGTACTTGATGTAAATGGTGATTATGAAGAAGCATTACATTATTATAAAAAAGCTGCGCCATTATTCGTCAACAACAAAAAAGATGAGGCGATTGCTTATTTCAACATTGGTCAAATTTATAGTAATAATTTAAATAAGGCAGATACAGCATTACAATTTTTTAGTAAAGCGTATGTCTTAGCTGAAGAGGTTGAACAGTATAGCTTGGTGGTAAGAATATTAGTTGAGCAAGGATGCAGTCATGATATTAAAGGGAATTACAAGAAAGCTAACGAACGCTATCAAAGTGCATTAAAAGTACATACAGAACAGAAGCTCGGTGAAAATTTTGCAAGTATATTTACTGCTTTTTCAACCCATCATTTAAAAAGAAAACAATACAGACGTTCTATTGAATATAGCGAGAAGGCTATAAAAATAGTTGAAAAAACAAAAAAATATATCTTATTAGCTAAACTTTATGAAAATCAAGAAGCGGCTTATGCCGCACTTGGAAATTATAAAAATGCTTACGAAGTCAAAACCAAATTGACGAATCATTTGGACTCTCTCAATAGTGTTGAGGTCAAAGGAAACATAAAAGAACTACAAACAAAATATGAAGTAGAACAGAAAGAGGTTGAAAATAAACTATTAAAAGAAAAACGGGAAGCAGATCTACGTAAGATAAAATATAGAAATTATGCTGGCTTAGGATTAATCTTTGCATTATCGTTCTCAATCGGTTGGATCATCACTTATTACAATTCTAATCAAAAATTACAAGTCAATAAAGAACTCATTGAACGACAATCCGATGAGTTGAAAGAATTGTACGAGCATAAAAACCGTTTCTTTGTCAATATTGCTCATGAATTGCGTACACCATTGATGCTCATTTCTAATCCTATTTCCAATGTTATAAAGAACAGCTCATTAAGTAATAATAATGCACAAAATCTTAATATTGCTCATCGAAATGTTACTTATCTCAAACAACTGACTAATCAAATATTAGATTTATCTAAAAATGAAACTAAAGAATTACCTGTTCAGATCCATCAATTTCAATTATCTGATATACTCAACACCTTAATCGCAGACTTTCAGCCTTTGTCGGATTATCAAAAAATCAACTTTCAACAACCTATTCAAATAGATACTATTCTATTAAAAACGGATGGCGAAAAGTTGTTTATTATTTTGAAAAATCTACTGTCCAATGCCTTTAAATATACGGTTTCGGGCGAGCAAGTTTCCTTACATTATGTTAATAATGACGAAATGTTAGCTATCAGTGTACAAGACACAGGTCGAGGTATTTCAACAGCCGATATACAACATATTTTTAATCCATATTTCCAAAGTAAGAATGCACCTATTGAAGGTGGAACAGGTATTGGATTGGCTATTTGTAAAACGTATATTCAACAACTTGATG
>CAKZKZ010000780.1 GCA_937124495.1 uncultured Dokdonia sp.
AAGCACATATACGTTAGCGCCAGATTTCTTTAATATTTTGACAAAAGGGTCACTATACTTAGAGTTTCCACCACCATTATTACGTAGATCTACAATAATATGAGGTGCATTTATTTGATCTTTATAAGTCGTATAAAAGGTTTTAAACTCATTTACATTACTCGTTGCATTAGAAAAAGAACCAAAATATAAATACTGTGTAGTGTCATTAAGTTGTTTAAATTCCCAATTTCCATTTTCAGCAGGCGCCTCTACATAGTTAGGACCATCTAATGGTTTTTGTAATCCCCATAACTTCCCATTATACGATAGCATTGATTTCTGAAACCAAAGCTTGCGAGAGTATGGGTGATAACGTAATACTTGGTATTCATCACCTGCTATATGATCTATGTAATATGCAATTTGTCCTGCACCCCAAAAATTTGAAGAAGATTCTAGTACCACAGCAACATACGCACCTTTTTTAGATGTTTCGTAGATTCCGATTTCTCCTACATGTTTATCTACATAGATACCCTCTATAGTTTCAAAAGAGGTTTGTTTTAATCGAGTACGTACTGCTTGTAAATCTTTAGAAACGGTTGGGTGATTTTTGAATATATCTGTTTGTTTAAATTGAGATTCATATATAGAATCTCTATACTGTTCTTGTGTTACGGGGCCTTTGTTAGAAGAAATGCTAGCGTGTTTGTCTTTTACCACACTTAGGAGTGTATTGAGTTTAAACATACAATCTACTTTCGTAATCGGAGATTCCATTTGGCTAGACATTTCAGCGTATACTTTTTGGAATTCGGTAACTTTCTCTCCTTTAATTTGTTTCTTGTAAGAGATCATATCTTCCATCTTATTGGCGAGAAAATCAAGATCTTTTTTACAATCACATACTGATGGTGTTGATTCTGTTTGTGCTTTCGCGAAAGCAAAAAGAGTTAAGAATAAAACAGTTAAAATAGTAGTTACTGGCGTTTTCATAATTAAGTTTTTTACGTTTGACTTCTGGTTCAAATGTATCTATGAAAAATCGTGTAGACTACTATATATGATGCTTTGGGGTGAAATACACCTATTTTGTGGTAGAATTAATCGTCGCTTTTACGGTAGTGGCGTAGGTCTTGGATATTGGGATGAAAATATCTTGAGATGCTACAATGCCAAGCTTACTATTTTCTGTTTTCCAGGATTGAAAGTGATACGGATTCATTAAAAAAGAACGATGTGTACGGATGAGTTCTGGAAAACTAGTTGCAATTACTGAAAGTTTATTTCTAATCAATTGCTTTTTGAGCGTTGTATTATCCAAAAAAGAAACCTCCACATAATTATCTGAAGATTGTACACAGATCAAATCATTAAATAACAATCGTAAACTCTCATAATTACCCTCTCCTTGTATTTCGATTTTTGCATCTTCAAGGCGCTTGTTTTTATATTTTCCTAACGCCCACCTTCCTAAAAGTACTATAGGTAGAATAGTCATAATAGCAGGAATAAATATACTGGTGGTGTAATACCATAACGTATATGGGTTTGATTCTCCGTATACAATTACATATATATAATAGGTACGTGCTAATACAAATGAAAAAGCAATAAATGCAAGATTGAATAGAACTTCGTGTTTTATAGTCCACTTTTTTTCTGATCGCGCGTACATGTAAGATTGTAAAGGAAGCATAATGATATAGCACAAGGCTCCTATGAGACCATATACAGGAAGGTACATAAGTTTTTCACTATTGTTAAACTCATTTACATCAAGTGGTTCTGTAAAGTATAAAAACACAAAAATCCATACTGCTAGCGCAAGACCAACAAGCAAATGGTGTTTTAAGGAATGGTCAAAAGGATATTCTTTCAAAAGGTGTTGATTTGAATCATCTAAATATACTATTTCTTGTCTATTCTAGCGTTAATATTTTATTATAGGTGACATATTTTTCAGCTTTTAAGGCATCCATTAATAATGTGTAATCTCCTGGTTTGATACTATTGACAAGAATAATTGTGCTTTGTGTCTTCTCATCGTAAAAACCAGTTAAAAAGGAAGTGTCTAGTTGTATGTTCTTAGGAAGGCCCGCAAATTGCTTTTGTAGTATAGGGAAAACCGTTTCTGGATCTTGATCTATAACAATTAGTTTTGTTCTATTGCTTTCGCGAAAGCGTGTAAAAGATTTTTCACTATCAATAGGGCTAGTGAAGTAAGCAGATCGCATTCTGAAACGCTCTCTCACACCTGCAAAATAACCATCCATTAAGGCTTCTTCTTCAGATTGTGAAAACATGTTGAGGTTATTCATAAGGATATCCAGATCAGTTATAGCTTTTGGAAATGCTTCTCCAAAAAGAACAATTGCCTTGTCTATAAAGGCTTGATCCATCGTTTGATTGGTTTCCATATATGTTTTTACAAGTGGGTACAGTTTTTTTCCAAACCCATTGATATACTCAAAACTATACCATTCTCCAGTATCTAATGTTCCATTAAGCTGTTCGTGGGCCCATCCGTTACCAACAGCAGTCGCAAGTCCTTCATCAAAAAAGTCATAAGCTAATGACGCATAGGGGTTGGTTGATGTCGTAAACCAGGTATCTATATTTTTTTGAAGCTCTAGAGGTTGTGCATCAAATAAGATATGATTCATCTCATGGATAGCTATGCCTATAATATCTTCTGCTTCTTTTTCTCTTTCAGAAAGATAAGAACATATCAGATTGTTTCCTTTGGGAATAGCAGTCGTTCCTCCACTAGCCAATGGAATAGGGTAGAGCATGATTTTAAAGGGCGTTGTTTTTGACCAACGACTTCCTAAGAATACATCTACTTTATGAAACAGTGTTTCTATTTGTGATTTATAGGGAAATAAATCTTGCTCCATACGGATTCTACTCGCTTTTGTAGGTTCCCAAACATGCGTTGTGTAATAAGGAAGTGTGCTTCTTAAAACTGCAATGAGTTCTGTATGATCATTGGGAGGTAAAAAACCAATGGTACGAGTGGCAAAGTCATCTATACTTGTCGCATTGGCACTGGCAATCCATAACAAATCCATGGTGCTTGTGAAGGGATGTCTTTTTTCTGGAAATTGTTCTCGATGCAAACTTGCTTGTACATCTATTTTTGAAAAACGTTCTGATAACAATTGGAACGTAGCATCATCTCCAATTTGATTATCGATAAAATCTTTATAAGAAGGAGCTGTGCCAGGTTGATTACTAGCGGCAGCAATAAAGGTTAATGTGCCTAGGATCTCGTTATGTTCTATTTCAATAAAATCATTTTGTGCAAAAATGGATAATTGAAAGCATACAAACATGCATGCAAGTGATAGTATTTTCATTGATTTGATATTGATTGATATGATAAAGGACGAAAAAAATAATGAAATGTTACCACTAAAAAGAAAACAGTTTTTATAAATCCTGTGGTTTTTATCTAGAATCAAGTATCGATTATTTTTAAATGATAAAAAAAAGATGTATTATTGTGATATCAAAATGATATCAATATGAAAAACGAAAAACAAATTAAGGCAACCAATGGGTATGTAATGCTTTTGGTATTACTAGTTCTAATCATTATAATGGTACTAGGTGCCGCACTATTTCAAAATCCTGTACCTTTATTACTAGCACCTATTGTTATATTAATCATGAGAGGTTTTTTTACGATTAATCCCAATAGTTCTAAAGTACTTGTCTTGTTTGGTGCTTATAAAGGAACGGTAAGAGATAATGGGTTCTTTTGGACAAATCCTTTCTATTCAAGACAAAAAATATCTTTAAGAGCTCGGAATTTTGATAGTGAGCGTGTCAAAGTGAATGATAAGATTGGAAATCCAATTTTGATCAATGTGATTTTAGTTTGGCAGGTTGAGGATACCTATAAATCTGCTTTTGATGTAGATAACTATCAAGAGTTTGTTAGAGTACAAACGGATGCTGCTGTACGAAAACTTGCGGGTTCTTATCCGTACGATAATTTTGATGATGAAGAAGCTGAATTAACGTTAAGATCTGGAATGGATGCTGTAAATGAAGCTTTAGAAAATGAAATTACAGAGCGCTTATCTATTGCGGGAATAAAGGTTATGGAAGCAAGAATAGGGTATTTAGCATACGCACCAGAAATAGCAAGTGCAATGCTTAAAAGACAACAAGCTGTGGCTATTGTTGCAGCCCGTAAAAAAATCGTTGAAGGCGCTGTTGGAATGGTAGAAGATGCATTAGAACAACTATCTGCAGATAATATCATTGATTTTGATGATGATAAAAAAGCATCTATGGTAAGTAATTTAATGGTAGTTTTGTGTGGTGATAAGGAAGTGATTCCTGTCATAAATACAGGAACACTAAATGCCTAATTCTTAATTTGTGAGCAAAAGAAAATCATTTGTCCTTCGGATTGACCCAGAGACGTTTAAGCTGATTGAAAAATGGGCAGATGATGAGTTTCGTAGCGTTAATGGGCAACTTGAATGGATGATACATAAAAGCTTAAAGGAATCTAAAAGATTACCTACTAAGAAAAAACACACAGAAAGCGATACCGATTAGATAGTAATTGGTATCACTTCGAGGTAGCGCCGTCGA
>CAKZKZ010000781.1 GCA_937124495.1 uncultured Dokdonia sp.
TGTGACAATCCACGGAGAGATAGAAGAAGCAAAATTCTTAGCTAAGAAAGGTCCTAATGGCACATATTCCCATTTTTGGATATCACGTGCGCTCCAGTCATTAAAAAGCACCAATCCAAAGATATGCTCCTCTGCACAGCTAACATCAATAGACTCTCCTAAATGATTAGCAGCCGTGGTGATAAATGCCATTTCTAATTCAAAATCAACCAAACGTGAAGGACCAAAAATTGGATCGGTCGCACCGTTAGGTAATTTTTGTCCTTGGGGTCTGTGTACTGGAATTCCTGAAGGTATAATCGACGAACTCCTTCCGTGATACGCCACAGGAAGGTGTAACCAGTTTGGCATTAATGCGTTTTCTTCCCCTCTGAACATCGTTCCGACATTCGTCGCATGTTCAATACTAGAATAGAAATCGGTATAATCGCCTATCTGTACTGGAAGTTGCATCTCGACTTCACTCATGTCAAAAATAACGGTAGCTCGGTCTTTTTTGTTTTCGCGTAAAGCGGCATTACCCTCTTCAAAAAGTTCAGAAATACGATTACGCACTAATCGCCATGTCTTACGGCCATCAGCTATGAAGTCATTTAAGGTATCTTGTAAAAAAATATCGTCCGTAAGTGGAATGCCTTCAAAATAGCCTAGTTGGTGTAAAGCTCCTAAATCAATGGCATAATCTCCTATACGTGTACCAATGGTAATCACATCGTCGCGCGTAAGAAATACACCAAATGGTATATTTTGAATAGGGAAGTCAGTATTCTTGGGGGTTTTTAGCCAAGTTTTTCTTGTGGGGTTGTTTGCAGATAGTGGCATATATGGTTCTTAATAAGATGTTAGTAAATTTTCCTACCCAAATATAGGATTTTATAGCACTGCAATAAACAGTTTATGTTATTTTTACAACTCTTTTTAACATATGACATATTATGCAACGTGATACCGCTATTTTTGATTTAATCCAAGAAGAAAAAGAACGCCAGTTAGACGGGCTAGAATTAATTGCTTCAGAAAACTTTGTAAGTGACCAAGTAATGGAAGCTGCAGGATCTGTACTCACCAACAAATACGCCGAAGGATACCCTGGAAAAAGGTATTATGGTGGTTGTGAGGTAGTAGACGTTGTAGAAACGATTGCAATAGAACGTGCCAAAGAGCTTTTTGGAGCCGAATATGCAAACGTACAACCACACTCAGGATCGCAGGCAAACACCGCTGTTTTTCATGCGTGTCTGAAGCCAGGTGATACTTTTTTAGGATTTGATTTATCTCATGGAGGTCACTTAACACACGGATCGCCTGTGAATTTCTCAGGTCGTTTATACAATCCCGTTTTTTACGGAGTAGAGAAGGAGACAGGACGTCTAGATTATGATAAAATTCAAGAGATCGCTTTGCGCGAAAAACCAAAAATGATCCTTGCCGGAGCGAGTGCTTATTCTCGTGAAATAGATTATGCACGCTTTCGCGAAATAGCAGACAGCGTAAATGCCATCTTATTTGCAGATATTGCACATCCAGCAGGACTTATCGCCAAAGGAATTATTGCAGATCCAATACCACATTGTCATATTGTGACAACAACAACACATAAAACCCTTAGAGGCCCAAGAGGTGGACTGATCTTAATGGGGAAAGATTTTGAAAACCCATTTGGAATCACCCTTAAAAGCGGAAAACCCCGTATGATGTCTTCTTTATTAGACAGCGGTATCTTCCCAGGAAATCAAGGAGGTCCTTTAGAACATATCATAGCTGCCAAAGCTATTGCCTTTGGAGAAGCACTTACAGATGAGTTCTTACATTATATGGTACAAGTACAGAAGAATGCGCAAGTAATGGCAGCCGCTTTTGTAGCCAAAGGATATGATATCATCTCTGGAGGAACTGATAATCACATGATGCTTATTGACCTTCGTAATAAAGATATTACTGGAAAAGCTGCTGAGGCAGCCTTAGGAAAAGCGGATATTACTGTTAATAAGAATATGGTGCCTTTTGATGATAAATCACCATTTGTGACTTCTGGAATCCGTATTGGTACCGCAGCGATTACTACCCGCGGACTTAAAGAAAGCGATATGCAAGCCATTGTAGACTTCATAGATGCCGCAATTATGAATCATGAAGATGATGCAGCTCTAGAAGGTATTGCAGATAAGGTAAATGCCATGATGAGTCACAAGCCATTATTCGTAGCATAATTCTACTCATTAAAATATAGTTTATCAAAAAAGCCCCAGTTTGGGGCTTTTTTGATGGCTAATTATCGGTTTTTAATTGATTTGATTCAAATCAATTAAAAACCGATATGATTTTGGTCCATTAAAAGGAGCATTATTTGTATCGTAAATTAAATCATAAACTGCTCCCACAGAATTTGAAAATATAGTAAATACTTCATTCAGTTCGTTAATAGAACTAGGTTTGGAGAAATTCCCATTAATTGCAAGTTCTATTAATGCTTGATCGTTTACTTCGTCTGCATTACCGACAAAACCAACAGTATAACTCCTTATTTCAGAATTGTTTAATGCATCTATAACTATTTGTCTATTGCTATTTTGAGCATCAAATTGAAAATTATTAGCCCCATCAGTAAAAGTAATAAGACCTTGCCCTCTAGCATCTGAGTTTTGTAAAATGTTAATTCCTTCTAACATCGCTTCATACAATGCTGTTTCATTTTGATTTTCTAGAGCATACATTCCTCCTCCTAATTCTGTATCGTTATATGTTGTGTTTT
>CAKZKZ010000782.1 GCA_937124495.1 uncultured Dokdonia sp.
ATAAATGCACAACTAGCAGCAAGTGTTACAGGAACGACCATTTGTAACATAGGAATATCCATACCAATGGCAATTCCTATGACAAGAGGGATCAGTATGGTAACCAACGCCACATTACTCATCAGTTCGGTCATAAATAACATTAAGAAAATAAGTACAGCAGTGACCACCCACATACTCCAATCGGTTTGTTCTGAAATATAATCCCCTATCATGGCAATAAATCCGGCATCTTTGAGACCAGACGCAAGTGCGAGTCCGCCACCAAAGAGAATTAAAATACCCCATGGAAGTCTAGAGGTATCTTTCCAATCTAACGGGAATTTCCCATTTTTCCAATCTAAAGGAACGATAAACATAGCGAGTGCAGCAATGACACTAATAGTGGTGTCTGTAAGTGTAATGTTAGGTAAAAGAGAATTGAGGTAGCTACGTGCCATCCATGCGATCGCTGTACATAGAAATATGACTAATACTGTTTTTTCACCGCGACTCATTTTACCAAGCTTATCGAGCTCTGTTTGAATAATAGCTCCAGAACCACCTATTTGCCCTAATCGGTTAGGAAAGAAGATGCGAGTGATGCAGAGATAGGCAATGGTAAGCATGACGATTGCAAAAGGGACGCCCATTTGCATCCATTGGAAAAAACCTATTTCGATTTCTGGATAATTATCATTTAAGAAAGCCAGCATTACAGAGTTAGGCGGTGTTCCTATTAAGGTCGCCATGCCTCCAATATTAGCTGCAAAAGCAATCCCTAACATAATAGAAAGTGCAAAATTCTTATCATTCTTCGTAAATCCATCAGCATCATTCATTAGTAATTGAATCACCGAAACAGCGATTGGTAACATCACAACGGTACTTGCAGTATTAGAAATCCACATACTCATCAGTGCTGTGGCAATCATAAACCCTAGGACAATACCGTTGGCTTTAGTACCTGTGATTTTGAGAATGGAGAGCGCAATACGTTTGTGTAACTGTACTTTTTCTAGTGCGAGTGCAATCACAAATCCTCCAAAGAATAAATACACAATCGGGTTTGCATAATTACTAGCCACACTTTTTATATCTCCAATACCTAACAACGGAAATAAAGCCAATGGGATTAACGCCGTAACCGAAATAGAAACCGCTTCTGTAATCCACCAGATAATCATCCAAGTAGCAATTGCGATGACTTGATCTATCGTAGGATTGATGATATCAAATGGTAAAAGGAGTATAACTATACATAACAAAGGTCCTGTTATGAAGCCTATTTTTCTGGAAAATGTAAATGCATTCATTGGGATTAAAGCTACGGAAAAAGATTCCGTTTGTCAATCACTAATAAAAAACACTTTGCAAGAATAGCATCTATTTAAAATAACCTCCAAAAAGTAAATGGCATAACAAGAAAGCAATCACAGATATAATAATGCCAATCAGGAAAATAGTAAAGGAAGATCGTAAGAGTTTAAACTTTTTATTAATCGTTTTTCCTAGGTAATAAGTGTCTTTTGCAATGGTTTTATACAGCTCATCTCCTTGATGCATCAAATCAGAAATCTGATTGACATATTCTTCTTCTTCCATATCATGAAAGTTCCCATAAAACATAAGATTATTTGTGCTTCTGCTCCCGTGTTTCTTTTCTGGCCGCGTCGCAATAACAGCATATCCTATAGAAATAAGATTGGTCATTAAGATCAAAATAGCAGGATAAATTAAATGCGGATCCTTGTCTAACTGGTCTAACACAGTTCCTAAAACGATTGATAAAATCAGCGCATTGATAGAAATCAAGATATTAGATTTTCGATCAATCATCGCATTCAGAGTATATTGATTTTTTGATAATAACCTAAAGAGTGTTTCGACTCCTTTCTCTGGTCGCGGCTCAATTTTGGCAAGTTTTTTCTTGAGATTTTTTAATTCCTCTTTATTGATATCTAGATCAGACATTAATAGTTTGTCTTTTTCTTTTTCGATGTCTTTTTTTGATGTTTCCATACGTTTATAGCTTAAATCGAATACCTGTTTTGATATAGAAATTATTCACTTCTGGTAACTCAGCAAGTGTATTTCTAGAACGATCTCTTAGCTCTATCGAATTACTTATGACATAGCTACTATTGATATAATATTCTATATGCTTTGTAAATTTATATTCATATCGCAGTCCACCTACAAGTAATTGTTGCCTGAATCTCTCAGCAATTTCTTGCTCTTCTCCTACAGCAATACCACGTTGTAAATTGGATGTAAATCCATCGAGTCTGGTCACTAATTTTACTCTGTGCTTGTCAGAAATATGGTATTGTAAATTCATTTTAGGCACGCCCACATTATAAGACCATTTTGGATGGAATTTACGATAGTAACTAATGAATGGTAAAAATGGAAATCCACCTTTTCCAGAAACAGAAACCCCTAAAATAAGACGATATGGAATCTCGTTATCTTTCTTATCTTTTATAAAAACAGCATCTCCAGAGATAATCACATCTTCAAAAGATAAATTACGAGCTTTTAAATTAGAACTAAATCCCGGTTGAATCCTAGCCCCAAAACGCCAATCATCATTTACTTTAAATGTATACCCTATATTAAGATCTAGTAGTTGGAATTCATCAATCTCTTGAGGGTTAAAATTAATGAGGTCTTCATCGATACTATATGCGATATAACTATAATCTAATCCTACAAAAAGATAGGTGTCTTCTTTCAGTTGTATAGGGTAATTAATAGCAAGTCGGTATCTGTCAAAAGCAGATCCATCTTCACTACTTTCAGGTAATCCTACATATTCTACCCTAGCAAGATCGGATAATTGTGCAGTGGCCAAACTGCTTAAAAATAATAAGATGAATGAAGCTTTTTTTAAATGTTGAGGCATAATAACTATTTGTATATTTTTTTTGCAAGCATTCCGATGCTTAATCCTTGGGCAATGATAGAAAATAAAACAACGACATAGGTAATGTATACAATTAATTCACTAGAAAGTGCTTCGCTTAAGCTTAGAGCAAGCGCAATAGAAATGCCACCTCGTAGACCTCCCCAGGTTAAAATAGTAATAGTCTTCATCGGTTTTTCTTCTTCATGTTTTAATAATGAGTAGGGTAGAAATACCGAAATAAATCTAGCTAATAATACAATCACAATGGTGATAATACCCAGCGTTAAGTAACTGATATTAAATTCTAATAAGTGTATGGCAAGCCCTATTAATACAAATAGAATTCCATTAAAGACATCATCTAAGATCTTCCAAAACTCATTAATCGCAATTGATATTTTACTTTTATGGTCATTAATATGTACTTTATTCCCTATAAGTAGTCCAGCAACTACCATTGCTAGGGGTCCCGAAACATGAATCATAGAGGCGATGGTATAGCCTCCCAAAACAACAGCAAGACTGATCATTACTGCTAGATTTGAATTATCTTTTAAACTCGTGATCAGTTTTAAACCTATAAATCCTATAAGTAATCCAAATAGGATACCACCGACAGCTTCTTCTAGAAATAGCGTACCTATCTCAGCACCTATTTCGGTATGGCTATGATCACCAGTTGCTGTGGCTATCAATAAGATTCCGGAAAATACAACCACGCCAATCCCGTCATTAAATAACGATTCCCCTTCTATTTTAATACTAAGGCTTTTTGCAATATTTGCCTGTTTCAAAATGGCCATAACAGCAATAGGATCTGTAGGAGATATCAAAGCACCAAATAACAAAGCATGAACTAAAGGAAGTTCTAATCCTATAAGTGATGCTACAAGATATACAAGTCCTCCCACAATGGCTGTAGAGATTAAAACACCTGTCGTTGCAAAAAGTAGGATAGATTTCTTCTGCGCTGCAAGCGCACTTAAATCTACATGTAATGCTCCTGCAAATAACATGAAACTTAAAATCCCATCAAGAAGTAATGTTTTGAAATCTGCATTGACAATAATGTCACAGAAAAACTTGTAAAAAGAAGGAACGACATATTCACTTATCGTAACAATGATCACTAACCCTAAGCTCAAGATCAATAATCCTATGGTGGAAGGTAGTTTGATCCATTTACTATTTATGTAATTAAAGAGTACGGCAATGGTAAAAACAATACTGAATGACTCGAACATAGTTAAGTGTTTTTAATGATTATTTCTAATGGTATACGCTTTCGCGAAAGCGTATGAATACCAGATTGAATGGGTAACATTATATGTTTAAATTGGTATAAGCTTTAATATATTTTTGAAGGTAAATCAAGGTCTTTTATGTCTTCTGTGTTGATACGTAACTGGTACCAATCTTGTATTTGCACTACATCTCCTGTAAGTATCGATGGCTTTCCTATATAGGGCAATATTTGCTCGTTAATAGGGTTCCCATTTTTGTCTGTAAGCAAGTAATATTCAGAAATATTATTTTCATCTGACGTTGCTAAAACTGGTGGGATTCCTCCAGAAATACAAAGTGCGGCACAACTTCTATGTATTTTTCCTTTGCCAGGTTTCATGACGCCAAAGTAGCATTTAGGGTCAATAATTTCTCCTTTTAATTCCACCCCTCTGATGAGGTGCCTTGTTTTGGGCAATCTATGAGTAGCAGCGTTTTCTACCAATGAAACTTTCTCATCACTTGTAATTTGTAATAATGTTTTCCCATTATAATAAATGAGATTTCCTTCAATACTTAATACACTACCAGATATGGATCCTGATTCATTTCTTATTTTTTGTAAAAAAGGATTGGCACTTGATTTTCCAAAACCTAGTAATAAAATATTCTTGAATGAAGTATCTCCTGTTTTAACGCGTAACATTGGGTATGGCATTTCGTGATATACCCCTGTAATTTTTGTGCTTGTTGCTAACTCAAAAGTGCTGTTTTTAAATGTGTTTTGAGAAAAGGCAAAAATCAACGCGCCTCCTACTAGTAATAAGATCCCAAAATGCACAAACGACTTAAGGCTTTTCTTTGTGTTGGGAGATACACTATCGATATACCCAACATAAAAATCATCTTCTTTTTCTTCTTGTTTCATAATTAAAATGTAACAGGTTCGACTTCGGTTCCTTCTTCCAGTGCTTCTGGAAGAATATAGACACTATTGTTTTTATTCTTTAAACGATAGGTAGCCACTTTCTCAGTAAACGGAGGGGGAGACTGCCCATTATGTGGCAAATATTGATATCCATGCCAAGGACAGGTTACGCAACCATCGATTACTTTACCTTCACCCAAAGGACCTCCTTGGTGCTTACATACATTGGCAATAGCAGATAATTTGTTGTCGTATTTAAAAACAGCAACACGTTCGTTTCCTACAACAAAAATCTTAGCTCTGTCTTCAGGGATTTCCTGTATATCACATACATATTCCCATCCTTCTTCCTCATGTGTTGCTTTAGAATTGTCCACCTTTACCTCTTTAAAGGCTGTCTTAATATGTAAGGAAGCAATGGTTAAAAATCCTAGCCCTAAAAAGGCAATAACTGTTACAGAAGGCTGCTGTTGAAACGCTCCTAAAAAGACATGAAGAACAACCAATATATAAGCTACATAGACAAGCATGTGTAATCGTTTCCATGTTTTTGGAGAAAGATTCTGAAGCCAGAAATCATGGCTTGTTGCAGCCATCAAAAAGAAAATAGTCAAAGCAAAAAAGCCTAGTACCTGAAAAGGAAAATTTGTCAAAGAAGTATACTCCATATTGGAAGTAAACAGTGCATATATAGGGTTGACATTTCCTAAGCTATGAAACTGAAAGAGTGAAAATCCTCCGTGAATTAATGCGGCAATAAACATACTAACTCCTAAATGTCTTCTATTATAGAGTATAGGTAGTAACCGAGGGTATAATCTAGTCAAAGGTCCTATGCTTAGTATGATATGTAATAAGACAATGGCTAAGGTGCCAAAAGCTCTAATGATCAAGGTCTCAATACTTGTCTCAGCATTTGTGACTACAGTGATTCCTATAAAACTGATAAGGTATAGAAGCATTCCTATCACAATCCACTTATCATACGTTTTTTTGTGCTTATTCCAAAGCACAGATTGATAGCTTACTCCCATGATAGATCTATGTTTCTTATTTCGTTATTCTTTATTCCATCATACAATTGGATCTTTTTTATCGATTTGTCGATGTCAAAAGTATACAGCCCCTTTTTGTCAATACTCCCTAAGAAAGCTCCTTGTTTATTCTCTGATGTGAGTGCATATACGACCGTAGATGCACTTTTTAAAGGCTTCTTGATAGCAATCTGTAGTATATTAACATTTGCTTGCTCTTTTATACTTACATGCAACTGAGCGTTATTTTCAATGGTGTGAACCGCATCAGAAGGAGGAGTGATCGCTATATCACCATCTGTTTGTAGTTGTTGTTTCACACTTTTAATAGAGAATACAATAAGTACAATACCTACGACTGTCAAAACGATCCAAATGATCTTATGTGCTTTTCGTAATCCAGAAGTCATACGTTCGTTTTTGAAGGTTTTACTAAT
>CAKZKZ010000783.1 GCA_937124495.1 uncultured Dokdonia sp.
AATAGCCTTACTAAAACAGTTCAACTACTTATGAAAACAGGTCAAATTTACAAATAAATTACACTGAATATTAGTGTTGAGAAACGTTCTTTGGGCTAAAGCCAAATTTATTTTTAAATGCAATGCTAAAATTTGAAAGATTGTTATAACCAAAATCTAAATAGATATCTGATGGTTTTAAATCGCCTTGTTCTAAAGTCTCTTTTGCTTTTTGAAGCCGTTTATCTTGCAACCACTTTCCTGGCGACACATCATACTCACTAATAAAACGCCGTTTAAAAGTAGATAAACTCATATGGCATAGAAACGCAATTTCTTCTAATTTTAAATTGGAATGAATTTTACTTTCTATAATTTTTTTAAAAGATGAGGTTTCTTTAATGATCAAAGAATATAAATATTCTTCAAATTTTCTTCCATATTTCTGCAAAAGATAAAGCATCAACTCTTCAAATTTTACAGAAAGTAGATTCTCCATAAAAACCGCTGGCGCTTCACTAATTGTTGATAATGAATTTAAATAAGAACTGATATACGCATCATTCCTAATAATAAAATATGGGGGTTCATCTTTTACTAGTTCCCTATTTTCAGTATGCTTTTCTAAAAACTCCTTAAGAATCTTTTCTGAGAAGAAGAATAACTTACAGTAATACACCGTTTCCAAGTCGAGCAACTCTGTCCATAACCAATTCCCTTTTTTAAGTAATAACGATTGATCTTTATTGACAGCAACCGATGTTCCTGCAAAGTGCACTTGCTTTTTTCCAACTTGTAGGAAGCTAAACATATTCATACCCAAATTGACCTTGCTCTTCACAACATCATTGGTCATTTTAAAATCATACACAAATAAGTCAGGCGTTTCTTTCCCATCCTTACTATAGATTTCAGGTATCTTTTCTATTGCCATTTCTTCATTTTAGCTTGCAAGCAAAGATAATACTGATTAAGGCATTGTCGTCAATTAAAAAATATACTAGCGATATAAATGTCGTAAACCATACTTTCAACGAATAACAGATAACCCAATAACTAAAAGGTTTAAAATATAAAAGACCGTCTAACTATTTTTAAACGGTCTTTTTAAATTCATATTCTAGTTATCATTTTTATAAACCAGCTACTTCTTTTATTTCTTCGATCATAGCATTTGCTACGCGAGTTGCTTCTTCTTGTGTAGCTGCTTCTGTATAAATACGAATAATAGGCTCTGTATTAGATTTACGAAGGTGTACCCAATGGTGTTCAAAATCTATTTTTACACCATCTATCGTACTCATATCTTCATGAGCGTACTTTGTTGCCATTTTTGACAATAATCCATCGACATCCAATTCTGGTGTCAATTGGATTTTTTGTTTACTCATAAAATAAGGAGGGTAGCTCGCTTTAAGTTCGCTTACCGACATCGTTCCTTTGGCTAGATGCGTTAAGAATAACGCCGTTCCTACCAGACTATCACGTCCATAATGAGAAGCAGGATAAATAATACCTCCATTCCCTTCACCGCCTATCACAGCCTCTGTATCTTTCATTAACTGCACTACATTTACTTCTCCTACAGCACTTGCGTGA
>CAKZKZ010000784.1 GCA_937124495.1 uncultured Dokdonia sp.
GGCACTCTGTAGAAACTAGAAAAAAAGGAGTATTAGAAATTTCTTCCATGAATCGTTTTTGGAATAAGCCTATTCCAGACTCAGAGCGTGTACAAACATTTGCTGCCGATAAATGGAATAGTAGAATAGGCGTAGATTATGGAATATCAGATCGTTTAACGGTAGGAGTAGGATATGGTACTGGGTATAGATCTACAGATATATATGGGAAATATCGTTTATTTTACCAAAGAGATTCAGGGACTAAATTTCCATTTAGCATCACCCTTTTTCAAGGAGGTGTGTATAGAGGTAAATCGTCCTTTAAAGGGAATCTATATTCTCCAGACGACCCTACTGTGAAGAAAGAAGTGCCTTCTGAAAACAAATTTGCGACGACTACACAGTTATTAATAGCAAGAAAGATATCTAGAAATTTTTCATTACAAATTGCACCGTCATATGTATATAGAGCAGAAGATAAACTTGTAGAAGGTGCAGGCTCTAGTTATTTTGCAATTGGTTTTGGAGGAAGATACAAAGTGAGTAACCATGTTTCTATCGTATCAGAATATTATTATGTAACAAACCCAGTTGATTTTATAGATACGTACGGTCCTTTTAGTTTAGGAGCCAATTGGGAAGTATCAGATTTATTATTACAATTTAAACTGACCAATGTAAGAAACCTAGTAGAGGACAAGTTTATTGTTAAGACAGAAAATAATTTTAATTTTAGGGATGGCAATTTTCATTTTGGTTTCCATGCCACTTATTTTATACAATTATAAGAATCGTATACGTACAATTTTAACTTGATTAAAAGAGGAGTGTTATGCTACATAACACTCCTCTTTTTTTATGATATATGTATATCACTACTTTTTTATAGATATTACTTTCATATAAGAGATAAGAAATGTATTTCAAATCCACTTCAGCGATTCATATTCCCTTTTAGGGGAGTATGTTTTTTTTGCTTTCGCGAAAGCGGAAAAAGAAGTATTACATTTCTATAGTTGTTATTTTAATTCAACCCCCGTATTGGCGCTTGTTACAGCGATTTTCTAAATTAATTGTTGGTTTTCTTATGTATAGCAGGGCTTACGGCGTTTCATTTTTAAAGCTGTTTTTTCCTCCTCGCACACTTATACTTGTCATAAGGGGCTTTCTCATAGTTTATTTGTACCAGCATATTAAAAGAAGAATTATATAAATAAAAACTATGAAAATGAAAAATCACTTATCCCCCATATTCTTTGTTGCCTTAGAAAGAGAAATAACAATTTCTAAAAACAAGGGATTAAAAATTTATAGTGTTTACGTTAATTAAGTTGGTTTGTTAGAACTGCCTAATGATTAGCTATGATCTTAGGCAGTTTATAAAACATCTTCTCTGATTCACGTAACCTTATAAGACGATTACGCATATTATTAACCACATTAAATTTTAAACTATTTATTATCAAAAAAAATTACTACTATGAAAAAAGAATTATTTAACGTCAGTCTTTGGCTTATTATGGTGCTGTTTTCCATAAATGCCAATGCACAGGCAGATCCTGTGTTTACCAGCTTGGATCCAACCTCACAAACAGTAACGATTACCAATGCTGGTGATACGACTGTTGATCTTGAAAATTATTGGTTATGTACGGATGCATTTAGATATGATCGAATAGGTACATTAACGACAGAAAGTACTATGCTAACAGCTGGTACTTCCATTGACTTAGTATGGAATGATATTCAAACATCAGGAAGTGGTACTTTAATGCTGTTTACTACAAATTCGTTTAATACTAGTAACCCTGATATTGTTAGGGATTTTGTGCGTTGGGGTACAACAAGTAACTTTAGAATTGCTCAAGGAGTAAATTCAGGAAGATGGAGTCGTGCTTCAGCTTCTGTTTCTTTTACATGTTCTCCATCAGATACTTCAGGAATTATAACAACTGGAGGAACTAGAGGCGGAAGTCCTGGAGCTTGGGGAGATGCAGATGCTGGTTCCGTAAGTCTTGATGTGAATGCAACAACGGCACTTAATACAAATGGAACTACACGTATTGATGGTGAATTTGAAGTAAGTATATGTGTAGACGGACGTCCTGACCCAGTAGTTGTAAACCATGTAACCGATGCAACACGTTCATACTTATATGTAATTACCGATAATAGTGACGAAGAAACTATTCTTAATATAGTAGCTTCAAATGAAATAAACCTTGACGGTGCCGGGCCTGGTACTTGTCAAATATGGGGTTGGAGCTATTCTGGCCTTGGAGGTCAAGCAGGGGCTTTAGCTACTTTTGGTGGAGGACCACTACAAGCATTAAGAGATGCAGATTGTTCTGATATATCACAAGAATCTATTACCGTTGTAAGAGAAGAAGCCATTGGTGGTACTGTAGCTATAGATTTAGTAGCAACAGGAAATCCAAATGGAACGACAAGTTTCAATGGAGATACAGAAGCTGTGATCTGTTTGGATACACAAATGGATCCTATTATAGTGACTCATGAAAATCCAGGGGCAGAAAACTTATCTTACCGTTATGTAATTACGGATGCAGCAACAGGTTTAATCTTAAATGTAGTAAATACAAACAGCATTGATTTGAATGGAGTAGCTGCTGGGACATGTGAAATCTGGGGATGGTCTTATAGAGGCGTACCAGGAAACGGATTAGATCAAGTTGGTCAGCCACTTTCTTCATTAGACAATTTAGATTGTTCAGATATTTCAGACAATGCAGTGACTGTAATCAGAGAAGTTGCAGATGGAGGAACCGTAAGTATCGATCTTGATGCAACAGGAAATCCAAATGGAACAACAAGTTTCAATGGAGATACAGAAGCAGTAATTTGTTTAGATTCACAAGCAGATCCTATTGTAGTAGTACACGAGAATGATGCTCCAAACTTATCTTACCGTTATGTAATTACAGATGCAGCAACAGGACTGATCTTAAATGTAGTAAACACAAACAGCATTGATTTGAATGGAGTAGCTGCTGGGACATGTGAAATCTGGGGATGGTCTTATAGAGGCGTACCAGG
>CAKZKZ010000785.1 GCA_937124495.1 uncultured Dokdonia sp.
CGTAAAGTATTCTCCCAATTAAGGTACTTTTACCATCATCTACACTTCCTGCTGTTGCTATTTTTAATACTTCCATAACTTCCCACCTAACCTCCCAAAGGGAGGAATTTTCACTCTTGTGGTTTAGAGTAGTTTTAATTAGTATTTTTCTTTTTATACGCTTTCGCGAAAGCGTATACATCATCATTTTATATTCCCCCCTTTTGGGGGTTAGAGGGATTCAGGATTTAAAAATACCCTTGTTGTTTTCGTTTTTCCATGGCGGCTTCAGATCGTTTATCATCGATTCTTGCCCCTCTTTCTGAAATGGTGGAAGCTCTTATTTCTTCTACAACTTTTTCTAAGGTTGCCGCATCAGAAAGCACTGCTGCCGTGCACGACATATCACCTACGGTTCTGAAACGCACTAAACGTTCCTCAACTGCCTCATCTTCTTCTCTATATACAGCCTCATCGGCAGACCAGATCATACCGTCTCTTATAAAAGTCTTACGTGTATGTGCAAAATAGATCGAAGGGATTTCTATTTTTTCCTTAGCGATGTAGCTCCAAACATCCAATTCTGTCCAGTTACTTATTGGAAAAACACGCACATTCTGACCTAGACTTATTTTGCCATTAAGGTGATCAAATAATTCTGGACGTTGATTTTTCTCATCCCATTGTCCAAAATCATCGCGTACAGAAAAAATACGCTCTTTAGCTCTTGCTTTTTCTTCATCTCTACGTGCACCTCCTATCGCGGCATCAAACTTAAATTCTTCCAAAGCATCTAGAAGCGTCGTAGTTTGCAAACTATTACGACTTGCATATTTCCCTTTTTCTTCAATTACCTTTCCTTGATCTATCGAGTCTTGTACGTAGCGTACAATTAACTCGACACCTAACTCTTTCACAAGCTTATCTCTAAAAGCGATCGTTTCTGGGAAGTTATGCCCCGTATCTATATGCAATAAAGGAAACGGGATTTTGGAAGGGTAAAATGCTTTTTGCGCAAGTCGTACCAGGGTAATAGAGTCTTTCCCTCCAGAAAAAAGCAGTACGGGTTTTTCAAACTGCGCGACGACTTCTCTAAATATATAAATAGCTTCACTCTCTAAAGGGTTAATAGCAAGTGTTGCTGTATTGTTCTCTGTTTCTATAGCTTCCAAAGTGTCTCTTTTCTTTATATCTTTTGTTACTAATTCCATATCCATTTTTAAGGCTTAGTTACTGTGTAATCCACATTCACGATGTTCCAGTACTTTTGTTGGGTCAAAATAATCAAACTCATTAGGCAGCACATTTTCTTCGAGATATACATCCAATTCTGTATCGCTGTAGTAATAAAAAGGGCTTACTTTAAGTACTCCATTTTTATCTTGACTCACAATATCTAATGTATTTCTATGAGCTGTTTGTCCTTTTCTTAAGTTGGTAAACCATACGTCAGGTTGTAATTCTCCCATTGCTCTTTTAAAAGGCTCTAACTTCACCTGTTCCGTAAAAAGGATATGGGTAGGGTCAGCTATTTCTGGAATGCCGAGTGTAACGGCACGATGTGCTGCTGTTTGTTTTGGCACATATAACTGCACATTTAATTGTAATTTTTCTATAACGGTTTCTGCATGCGTATAGGTAGCTGGAGTATTATAGCCAGAATCACACCAGACGACAGGAATGGTAGGGCTCGCATTAACACACGTATGTAATATCGCTGCTTCATAAGGCCTGAAATTGGTCGTTACAATAGGTTTTTTACCATAAGCGACGGCCCATTTACAAATTTCTAGCGGTGTCTTCTCTCGCAATTGATTATTTATATTTAATAATTCTTCTGTTGTCATGTCTTTTTATTTCTACGTGTATTTTACTATTTCCCCCATTTAATCAAATTCCAAATACGCTCATGAAAAAAATATAAAATCATTTTTGTCACAAAATCAATCGATGCAATAGAGGTAGCGATTGCTAATTCTCCCGTAAGGATATACGAGATAATAAGTGTATCCAAGGTCCCGATGAATCTCCAGCTTAATGCTTTTACAACACTGCGAACTGGTTTTTCTGAAGATTGCACTTCTTTGTAGGAAGGCTCTTTTACTTTATTTTTTGTTAGAATAAGTTGATCTAAAATCATGATTAAAATTTAATTACCTATTATCCTATCGGATTACTAGGATAAAGAATTTACAAATTTAGAATTATAAGTCATATAGCGTACTTAAAATGTCATTTTTTTATGTTAAAGTTTTAAAAACTAGACACTAACTAACGCTTTTTCAATATCTTGAATGATATTTTGAATGTGCTCAAGGCCTACAGAAATACGAATAAGACCATCAGAAATTCCTACTTGTTGACGTTCTTCTGTGCTTAATTTTCCGTGTGTTGTACTTGCTGGATGACTCACAATCGTTCGGGTATCTCCAAGATTTGCGGTTAATGAACACATCTCAATCGCATTCAAAAATGTACGCCCGCTTTCTAATCCTCCTTCTACTTCTATCGTTACAATATTTCCTCCTAGTTTCATTTGCTTTTGCGCTAATGCATACTGTGGATGCGATGGTAAAAATGGGTACCTCACTTGACGTACTTTGGGATGTTTTTCTAATCGTTCTGCGAGTTGTAATGCATTTTCGCAATGCTTTTCTACTCTTACTGCAAGTGTTTCTAGACTTTTGGATAGTGTCCATGCGTTGAATGGAGACAAGGCTGGTCCAGTAATACGCGCAAAACGATATATAGTATCTATCAAACCTGCAGATCCTACAGAAATTCCTCCCATCACACGCCCTTGACCATCTAATAGCTTTGTTGCCGAATGTATCACAATATCTGCCCCAAATTTGATGGGTTGCTGTAAATACGGGGTTGCAAAACAATTATCTACGATAAAAATCAGGTTATGCTTTCGCGAAAGCGTACCCAACAACGTTAAATCTACAATATCAGTCGCGGGATTTGTAGGGGACTCTACATACAAAATCTTTGTTTCTGGACGTATCAGAGCCTCGATACTCTCCAATTCATTCACATCAAAATAGGTATGCGAAATATTCCATTTTGGGAAATACTTGGTAAATAAAGTATGTGTATTTCCAAAAATTGAACGTGCTGAAAGTACGTGATCACCACTATCCAATAGCGCTGCAAATGTGCTAAAGATAGCTGACATTCCTGTGGCAAATGTATGACCTGCTTCAGCACCTTCTAGTAAGCACATTTTCTCTACCAATTCTGCACAATTAGGATTGGTATAACGACTATAGATATTGCGTTGTTTCTCTTCAGCAAAAGACGCTCTCATATCTTCGGCATCATCAAAAACAAAACTTGACGTCAAATACATAGGCACCGAATGTTCTTGGTATTGCGTACGTTCTGACTGCGTTCGTATGGCGTGTGTTTCTGGGTGTATAAAGGACATTGTTTATTTCTTATAAAATTAATGAATGGATTGGGCTACTTTTAAAATATCACCAAAAACACCTCTGGCGGTTACACTAGCACCTGCGCCCGCGCCTTGGATGACCATAGGATGATCACCATAAGATTCTGTGTAAATTTCGAATATAGAGTCAGAACCTTTTACTTGACCTAGCGAACTACCTTCTGGCACAGATACTAATTGTACGTCCAAGATTCCTTTTTCTTTAGAAAGATCTCCGTGTAAATCTCCAATATATCGGAGTACATGCCCCTCTTTTTGAGCCGCTTTTATTTGAGCAAATATGATATCAAACTCTTTCAGTTTTCCTATAAACTCTTGTGCTGTTCCTTCTCTAAGATGTTCCGGAATAAGGTTATGGATTGTAACATCATCCATTTCATTTTTCAAATCCAATTCTCTCGCGAGAATCAATAATTTTCTTCCTACATCATTCCCGCATAAATCTTCACGCGGATCGGGCTCTGTAAATCCGCTGTCCATCGCTTCCTGTAACACAGTACTAAATGGAGTGTCTTGCTTTGAAAACGTATTGAACAGGTAACTTAAAGATCCCGAAAACACACCTTTAATTCTAGTGATATTTTCTCCTGAAAGATGCAGTAGTTTTATGGTCTCAATTAACGGTAATCCAGCACCTACATTAGTTTCATATAGGTATTGTTTTTGATAATTTGTTAAGGTATTTCTGAGAGATTTATAAAAAGGATACTCCATCGTATTTGCCACTTTGTTGGAAGACACCAAGTCAAATCCATGAGCAATTAAATGCGTATACTTATTTACAAAATCTTTACTCGCTGTATTATCAATGGCTATCAAATTTTCTAGATGATGCTCATCTGCATAACGTATAACATCCTCTATTGTATAGGGAATTCCTTCTTCTTCTAATGCTGCTTCCCATTGACCATCGACGCCCTCTTTTCTACATATTATTTTTTTTGAATTCGCTATTGCGAAAATATTTAATTGGATATTTTTCCTTTTTACAATCTCTTGTGTAGACCTTAAGATTTGATTTATCAAAGTTCCTCCCACGAGTCCGTGACCAAATATAGCGAGGTTGATTTTTTTTATACTTCCATAGATTTCTCCATGAATCACATTAAGAGCTTTATGTAATTGCTTTTTTTGAACGACTAAACTCACATTCTTCCCTGTCGCCGAATTATTGAGTAATAAAGGAACTATCTGATTTTTGATGAGTCGGTTGTACGGTTTATGAAATGTACTTAAATCTTGTCCGATAATAGAAACGACTGACACCTCATTTTTTACAGTAATTTCACTTACATCTTTTTTATAGATATCTGTTTTGAACTCTTCTTCTAACACCTTCTTCGCTTTTATAGCTTTCTCTCGATCTACGATAAAACCAATACCCCTTTCTGAAGATCCCTGCGAAATAATACTGATACTAACATCTGCTTGTGCCAGTACTTGAAATATTCGAGCATCGATTCCCACACGTCCTAAAAGACCTCTCCCTTCCAAACTAATAAGTGATACATTTTCTAATACAGATAATTTTTTGATGCCATTTTCACTTTCTTCTGAAGTAATGAGCGTTCCTTCATTTTCTGAATCAAACGTATTGAGAATCCGCAATGGAATTTTCTTTTGAATAAGCGGAATAATGGTTTTAGCATGTAAGACATTGGCACCAAAATGCGCTAATTCATTTGCTTCTGTAAAGGATAGTTTTTTTATCTTTTTTGCATCAGTAACCAAATCTGGATTTGCTGTATAAATTCCATCTACATGTGTGAAATTCTCTAGCTCTTCGGCATCCAAGAAGCTAGCCAACAAAGAAGCTGTATAATTACTACCATTTCTTCCTAGTGTAGTGGTCTCCTGATGGATGTTTGACGCAATAAATCCTGTAACAACGTTTACTGTCGTTCCATTATACTTTTTAAAATGCTGTTGTACATTTTCTTTTGATAAGACATCTAAAGGTTGTGCATTTCCAAACTGATCGTCTGTAATAATTAAAGATCTACTATCTGTAAAATGCGCATTGACACCTTTGTTTTTTAGGAGTTGCGTGACTAATCGTGCAGACAATATTTCCCCTTGTGACAAGACTTTATCTTTAATTTTTTCACTATAATCTCCCAATAAAGAAACGCCTTCAAAAATAGTATCTAGCACATGAAATTCTTCTTGTGCATCTAGAGTTTCATCTGCTAAAAGCTGATATCTTTTAAACGCCTCTAATTGTGCTTTATAATTTTCGTTTTTAGAAGCCTTTATTAAAATCTCTTCAAGCTCATTCGTAGAGGCTCCTCTTGCAGAAAGGACTACGGTAATGGCTTCTCCCTTTTTGGCTCTTTTTTCAATAATATCAACTACCGTTTGGATTCCTTTTCCGTTAGCCAGCGATTTTCCCCCAAATTTTAGAATTTTCATCTTGAATTTTATTTTTAAAAATGGTTTTCAATATTTTACTAAGTTGTTCATACTCGATCAAAAAAGCATCGTGCCCATGAATAGAATGAATTTCGTGATAATAACTCGTCACACCTGCACTTTTAAGAAGTTCATGTGTATCCTGAATAGCGTCTGGATAAAACAAACCATCAGAATCTATCCCAACTAAATGCACGGTGCTTTTGATAGTTTTTAAAAGCTCATGAATTTCCGCTCTTCCTTCTGTAATAGAAGCTGAACCTAATAGATGATTCATCAATTTATACGTACTGAGTTCAAAACGTTCTTCAAGACGCTCTCCATGATGTAGCAACCAACTCTTTACATTATATATTCCTTTTTCTGGGTGAACAGAACGATTAAATTTTGCTGTAAAAGAAGCCGCCGTTCTGTAAAATGTCATCGCATGCATACGTGCATCATGAATCGGTTGTGCTGAATTATGCAAAATCTGATCTTGGATACTACATTGTGCAATCACCCAATCTGTCGCTTTCCAATCGGTAGCAATAGGAATCAAATGTTCAATTAACCCTGGAGCTAATGCAGCTAATTCCCAGAGAATTTGTCCGCCTAATGAGCTTCCTATAGCAGCATATAGAGATGTAATTCTGAGTTTTTCTAAAATTTTTAATTGTATTATTGCTATATCACGATTATGAAACTCTTTATATTCTATAATTAAGTTTTCAGAGTTTCTGTCATGTCCATTCCCTGGGATATCAATAGCTATGATCGTATAGTTATTTGTATCGATGGTTTGATCAGTACCAATGAGCGTATTCCACCACCCTTGGGGTCCCGTTACTGAAGAATTTCCCGTAAGGGCATGAATGACCAATACAATAGGCGCAGTTCCTAACGGCGGACCAAATAATTGATAGGTCACCGTAAGGTCAATAGTATAGCCAGTCTGTGTTTCAAAAGAAGGTATAAAAAGACGTTCTATCATAGTGTATTATATATATATATAAAGCAGGAGTCCTTCTCAGGAAGAACCCCTCACTTTCCCAACTAAAATTGATTATACTAAGACAGCTTTATCCACTTTAGCAAAAGCAGCTATAAGGTCTTCTTTTAAGTCTTCTACATCTTCTAGACCTACTGACAGACGAATCAAGTCACTTGTTACACCCGTACTTGCTTGCTCATCTACACTTAATTGTTGATGTGTCGTACTTGCTGGATGAATAATGAGAGATTTACTATCGCCTATGTTTGCTAGTAATGAGAACAACTGCGTCTCGTCTGCTATGGTTTTGGCACTTTCAAAGCCCCCTTTTACGCCAAAAGTGACAATTCCACTCTGACCATTTGGAAGGTATACATCGGCAAGGTATTTATACGCACTACTTTCTAATCCAGGGTAATTTACCCACGCCACTTCGTCTCGGGTTTGTAACCATTTTGCAAGTGCTAATGCGCTTTCAGAATGTTTCTTTACACGAATTTCTAAGGTTTCTAATCCTTGTAAAATTTGGAATGCATTAAACGGACTCAAAGCGGCTCCGTGATCACGCAGACCTTCGATACGTGCTTTGGCAATAAAGGCGGCTGAACCCAAAACATCATGATAGACAAGACCGTGATATCCTGCGGAAGGTTCTGTAAATTCTGGGAATTTCCCATTACTCCAGTCAAAGTTTCCTGCGTCTATAATCACACCACCTAAGGCAGTTCCATTACCATTTATGTATTTTGTCAATGAATGGATTACAATATTTGCTCCGTGTTCGATTGGATTCAATAATGCAGGAGTTGCTACGGTATTATCTACGATGAATGGTACTTTATGCGCTTTCGCGAAAGCGGAAATATCTTTTAAATCCAATACATCCAGCTTAGGATTTCCTAGCGATTCTACAAAGAATGCTCTGGTGTTTTCTTGTGCGGCTTTCTCAAAATTTTCAGGATCTGAAGGATCTACAAATGTAGTCGTGATGCCAAAACGTGGAAGCGTCACGCTTAATAGATTATACGTTCCGCCATACAAACTACTGGATGCTACGATATGATCACCTTGCTTCAATAGCGTTAATAAAGTCGTATTGATCGCTGCTGTACCTGATGCGGTTACGACGGCTGCGAGTCCGCCTTCGATTTCCGTGAGGCGTTTTTCAAGAATATCATTGGTAGGATTGTTGAGACGGGTATAAATAAATCCTGGCTCTGATAAATTGAAAACATTTGCCGCATGGTCTGCATCCTTAAACACATAGGCCGTACTTTGATAGATAGGCACTGCTCTGGTTCCTCCATTTGCTGCGTAATCGTGTCCTGCGTGCAACGATTTTGTTGCTAATTTTTGTGTACTCATTTTTCTCTTTTTTGAATTTTAAACTAATTGAGAGGTCATCTTACTCGTATTAAGTACTCCTTTTGCACTCACACTTTAAACGCAAATTATCGCGTAGCGCTGCTATGCTAAAATTTTATTTCTTCGTTTGATCACAAAAAAATCATTTTCTACTTTGCAATCTCACCACTCAATTAGTTTTATTACCCAATCACTTCGTGTGAAT
This sequence comes from uncultured Dokdonia sp., assembly GCA_937124495.1. Taxonomy (GTDB): domain Bacteria; phylum Bacteroidota; class Bacteroidia; order Flavobacteriales; family Flavobacteriaceae; genus Dokdonia. The sequence goes on from CAKZKZ010000785.1 coordinate 8,392, forward strand.
GGATTAAAAACAAAAGCTTAACATCTCGCTTGCGCGAAATACTTAAAAGAAAAATATTATAAGAAAAAACATAAACGCACATCTTAAAAGATGTTTGCTCGATGTTATCTATCCTCAAGTCTCGGTAATGAGCGATTCTTGGGTAGAATGTAGCACCTTCTTTCTAAGTGAAAGGGTTGCTAAGACTTCATAGGGTCATTCCCTCAGCCTTTCTTGATAACATTTCTTTTGATTGTTCATCTTAAAAAATAAACAATCGAAGTTGTTGAACTTTGTGAGTGCAAATATTGCAACAGAAAAATCTAGTATCCAAATTTTTTATGAAATATTTTCTGTTAAAATCAATTATTTCAGTTTTTGTAGATTTATTTTCTATGATATTCGTATTGAATAGATTTATTCGCTTAGTAAAAATCAATTTTTCAATAGGTCTATCATCTTAAAAAAGAATAACACAGCTTTTAAAAAACTGCCATAACTATAACGTATTATAGTACAGACGTATTCCATCTTTAGAACACGTTTATCGTGATTTTAACAATTAGCGCCTGTTATTTTTACAATTTCGGTGCAAACCATAACCATCCTATAGTTCCTAAAAAGAGTAGAAAAAACCATAATGGATTGATAGGTTCTGGTATCTTCTTATCTTGGTTTTTCCCCCATTTTCGATCTTGAAAATAACGTTCGTTGGTTATTGCAGTCTGGGTAGCTTTTATAGACATCCATTTTTGAGTATCAGTCACATAATAATCCAAGATTGTCATCGTATCCTGTTCCAAACGTAGTGTTTCCCATCCTATATCTTTTGGATAGGTTACCCCCTCCCAAAGACTAGCAATATCTTTATGCCCCTTTAGAGGAATACTAAGTCCTGTGTCATCTATAACCGTAAGGTTACTAAACTGAGTCCGTAACTGAAAATCAAAAGGTTCATCGGGATATGCAATAGTCATTGGAGTTTTCCAAAGGACATTAGGTGGCTGTTTCTTACTCAGATTCTGTACTATTTTAGTCCATATTCCTTGATACGTCTGCGTTTGCCCATTTAACAGTAATTCATACGTGCTTTGAAACACACTTGTCCCAACCCTTCCTACTCCTTTACGTTCATAAGCGGCTACAATATTTGTATCTACTCCATACATTGGTGTTACTGAAAAAGTATTTTTAAAAACAAAAGGGTAGGTATTAATGCTTGACTTAGACCAGTCCTTTATAGTTGTATTGGTTTGTTTTTTTTGTAAAAAATCAAAACTTGCTATAGGCATTGTCTTCGTATATACCGTTGCATCTGGTTGTATAAAAAGACCTAGCCCGCTTTCGCGAATGGCTTTTTCCAGAGCTTTCCTACGATTACGAGATAAGCTACGTAACGAATTCACATCTATTATTAAGAGGTCAAAATCTTCCAATGCATCTTTAGTAAAACGAAACTCCTGTCTACCCTCCATATTGAAATACTCATATTTAAAACGAGCAGTGGTAAGCTGACTGCGAATCAAAACTTCATGCCCTTTTTCTGCTAGGAAGTTTTTCACATATTTAGTCTCAAAAGTGGGAAATTCATTAATGATCGCAATTTTTAAGGGCGTTCGATCCGTTATCTTTATTGGGATAGGATCTTTTGTTATAATTTGACCTATAGAATCCTTTTCCAAAAGCTCATATAAGAATCGTCCTTTAAGTTTCAGATCTACTTTCAACTCAAAATGCTGTCTATCTTCTCCCTTCAATCGTACAGAATCCAAAGGTTTCCCTCCTGGATCCGTAAGCACTAAATGATGCCCTTGTTGTGCGCCTTGATATTGCCCTTTCATGATCCATGAATCACCAACAACTGATCGTGTAGGGTACTTTAATCTTGTAATTCCCTTAGGGATATTGCCTCCAAGGTATACGGTCGGCACTTTATCCAATTGCCACAGATCAAAAGCACGTATCCCTTCTCCTAGAACAAATAGGGTTTCAGGAATTTCCTGAGGCGCGAGTATGCTTTTAGTATCTACATATTCCCGAACAGAAATCCCTTTATAGGTTTGCTGTAGACTATCCAATTGTACTGGTTTATAGTTTGGCGTAAGCAGTACTATTTTAGTCGTATGATCGGTAATTAATAGTACAGGTTTTAAAGCTAGCAATACCAGACTTAGTATAGCAATAAGTGCAACACCACAATTGATATATCGTTTTGATTTTACAGGTTGCGACCATTCCTTCCATATAAAAACACCCCAAAGTAGTATCGCTATACCCAGTATAGGCCATAACCATTGGATGTTTATAAAACTCAACTCTCTACTCATGAACTTCCAATTCTTTTAATAATAATTGATTGAGTGTATCTAGATTTGAAGTTGATTTATGGGGGCTAGAAACTGGTTTAGGTACGGCTAAACGTAATCCTTGTTGTACTTCAATAAATGTATCCTTAGATCGATCACTACCATCAACAATACGCTGTAACTGTTGAAGGGTCATTAAATACTTTCCGGGGGCTTCAATGGCTTTTACAGCTAATTCGTTACCTGCGGCTTCAAAAAGTTTAATATCCTGTTCGGTAGGTACAGATCCATTTTCCAATATGGTTTCTAATCTTTCAATCATTGCCTTGATGGCAGGAACTTGTTCTTCTTCGGTAATGGTCTCCTTTTTACGATAGCTGGATACTTCATCTAGTTTTCCGCTTAAACGCTTATCTTCTTTAATAGGCGGTGGATCAAAACCGATACGATGTACATAAATACGGGCGCTATTTTTAATCTCCTGAATGTATTTTAAAGCTTCATATTGATAGGGTAAAGATTGTTCAGGCTCGTATAAGCGCAAGTGTAATTCTGCATCCCACATTTCACTTAATGCCTTTAATAACTTTACTTTTAGGGATTCTTCAAATAGGGTTGCACTTTCTGGATCTCCATGATCGTGGATAAACTCTTGAAGTGGATTTTTAGTGGTTTCCTTTTTCTTTGCCTCATTACCTACCAGATTATGTTCATTATCACCATCATGATCGTGCGTATATTTGGCTAGAGGATCATCTTCATCATGATCATCAGTTTCTTCTTCATGATGATCGGTTTCCTCACCCGCTATAGGTCCTCCCGTAGTTACCTCTTCAGATTCTTCGCCCATAAAAGCACCATATTTTAAGCGCAAAGATTTTTGATCATATCCTAGTTCATTACTTTTAAATTGAAAATCCTTTATGGATAGCGTCTTTCGCTGACGAATTAATTTCTCTGTATCAATAATAAGTTGTCGCTGACTTCTAAAATAATCAGCTAAACGATCTACACCCAAAGTCCCTTCTACCCCAAATTCATAACTCACCGTGTCTTTTATAGTAGCAAAATAGGTTTCACTACGCGAAATATTAGGTGTAGGTGTTTTATAATCTGATGCTTCTACATAAAAATAAAGTTCATCTCCGGGTTCTAATGCGAGTTGATCCAGATCTATTTGCTTAGGGAGCGTGGTCGTTTTTGAGCCCTTAATTAATGCAGTGTCAAAAGGCAATTGCTCTTCTCTAAATTTTACGGATTCACCACTCCCTTTACTTACGGTCGCTATGATATGCGCTTGAGCGATGCCATAATCATCTGTGATTTTCGCATTAAAATTAACAGTTTTAGAGGCGTCAAAATCAAAAGATGTAAACTGCTCTAGGTTTTTGATTTCAATGGTAGGCTCTTCATCTTGCACGACTTCAATACTATATAAATCTGAGGTGTATACCGCTCCATCAAGTGCTTCAAACTTAAAATTATAAAAACCAGAATTACTTAAAGTGATACTCTTAGTATAGGTGTTCTTCTCCAAAGTCATAGGATAGTCCTTTGCTGTGCTCTGTAGACTAACACTTTTCACTTCCTGATCATATTCCAATTGCCAGGTTACACGAGTGCCTATCAAAGCTTTTATATCCATAACCGCAGTGGTCTGGGTACCTATCGTTGTATACTTAGGATATCGCATGATGACACGTTGTGTAACTAACTGAGGTACGATTACGGCAACCAGAGTAGTATCTTGTGTATGGAATGGAATCATCGCCTCTTCTACACTAGGAGGTCCCGATACTCCAAATGTATTCAAAAGTCCAAATTGTCTTCCCAAAAACCCAAAACCTATCAAGATTCCTGCAATTACTACAGCTTTTAATAGCTGTATAGGCGGTTGAATATGTTTAATTGCTACTTGTAATTCTTCAGCTATTTTTACTTGCTGTAATTTAGCTAGATTGGAGAGTTCGGTTTGGGGTTTAAGAAAGAGTCCCGTACTATACTCTAAAGCGTCTAGCTTCATATCTAGATAACTACTGGTTGTTTTAAGATTTGTTTCCCAAGGTTTCTTATATATCAAAACTATAAGTATGATTCCTATAAAAGCACCTACTCCCATCAACACACGATCTGTAATCCCATAAAGACCTACCCCTGCACCTATGCCAAATAGCATAACTTCTAATGCAGATCGCCATTGCCATCGTCTTAAAAATTGAGTTAATATGTGTTTACCGTCTGCTTTCATTGTTTTCGATAACGAGCAATACTACGTTCTGTAATTAATAGAATGATTACTATGATCCATAACCAAGGTGACAGATCCATATCCATCATCATTACTTTAGGCGTGTCATTAGATTGATAAGAAGGTGCTATACTTGCTTTTGTTATAGTTCTATAATCGTATGTATTTATGTTGGACTCCAACGCTGGATGCAGATCTAATACGGGAATCAATTGTTCGGCCAAATGTTGATCGATACTATTTTCACTATGTAATGACTGTGTCAAATAAAAAACAGCATCAGAAGGACCTTTGGTTATTAAACTTGATGCATACAGATCGGGTTGATAGTGTATTATTTTTGATGTGTTTTCTATTAAGGGTTCATGGCTTAACCAAACTAAACAATCGTATGATTTATTTGGAATAGTGTTTATATCTGTTACTTTTTCAATAGTAATTGGGCGTTTAAGATAGGTTTCTAATGCCTTGAAAGCAGCTTCCATATATCTGTATTGTACAGCCAAAGAATCATCTACGACAACACCTATTTCAAAAGGTGTTATAGTGGATACAGGGAGTTGTTTTTGCTTTCGCGAAAGCGTAATACTATCTCTTGTACTATTAAATTGAAAATCGGTATTCTTATTAACTGAACGGTATTCTTTACGGAAGGATACACGTTGCTCATCGTTCCTTACTGCCAGTAGTTGTAGTGTGTCTGCTACCTCAACGGCTTCGATATATTGTTCTTCTACAGGGTCGTTTGCGGCCAGTATAATCCACTCGATTCTCTTAGAAATAGTAGGTCTTTTCCCTTGTATTCCTTGTACTAAACCTCTTGCAAAAACTACAATACTATCTGTATGCAATGTCTCCATCTCCTGTGTTAATTGCCAGTAAGAAGGTGTCACACTATCTATTTGGGAAATTGTAGTAGCCTCAGGGAATCCTGTTTGCAATAAGCGTATGGGGGTTTCTGTTTGTAGCGTATCTAAAAATGGGCGTAATTGTTCGTTTTCTAACAATGTAGGCTCAATAATATAGGTGATTGAAGTGTTAACGATTTTCTGTTTTAATTGAGGAATCGCAAGTAGTAGCACCAGTAGAGCTATCATTAATAATCGTAACGCCAGTAATAGATATTCATTTATTTGTATACTACTACTCTGCTTGGAATCTGCCTCCCGAAGCAATTGGCTACTTCCTACTTTGCTGG
>CAKZKZ010000786.1 GCA_937124495.1 uncultured Dokdonia sp.
CGGTGACAGGAAGACTATATATTTTGGTATAATCTTTTGACAATTTACTCAACACTGCTAGGATAGTCGTCAATAAGAGAAAGAATAAAAATTCTCTTACATTCGATCGTTTTAACGTGATTTTTTTAAAAATAGACATCCCTCTAAGTTACTTAAAAAATAAATAAGGAAACCGCTTTTGAGGCTCCTTCCCTAACCACTGTATAGCTACAGTCGACTTTAAAAACCCTACACCATATCCATAAAACTGTACCGCAGTAGCAGCTATTGCCATGATGCCAATACCTATATTTTTAGTTAGTACAGTTGCATGCACACCTATCAAAACGAAATATCCTATCACAGCGTATATAAAAAATAACCATCCAAGAATAGCCATCAAAATACTAAAGAGTACTCCTATCAAAAATACGGTAGGAAACCAATAGGTGATTTTTGCCGAACCAGGATGCCATTCATTTAAAATAGGGCGTACCATTCCAAACTTATTGACTTGTGTATAAAATTTAGACCATGAGATACGACGTTTATGGTATACATACGCATCTGGAAGCAAACGTGTTTCAAACTCTTTATTCCACAAGCGTAATACTAAATCTGGATCTTCACCGGGGTGAATTTTTCCAAAACCTTGACTTTCCTCAAATGCTTTTTTAGACAATCCCATATTAAAGCTACGAGGTTGAAAAGCATTAACTTGTTTTTTACCTCCACGTATACCTCCTGTTGTTAAAAAAGAAGTCATACTATAATTAATCGCTTTCTGTAAAGAAGAAAACGAAGGGTGTGCTGCATCTGGCCCGCCAAAACAATCTACATACGCTGCTCGTAATGCTTCATCCATCACACGTACATACTGTGGTGGTAAAATACAATCAGAATCTAGTATAATAAAATAGTTTCCCGCCGCACGTTCCATTCCATAATTTCTGGAAGCACCAGGGCCTGAATTTGGTTTTGGAAGATAGGTGATTTGTAATCGGTCTGTATAATCTGCAATGACAGTGTCACTGGGTTGTGACGATCCGTCTTCTATAATCACAATCTCAAATGGCAATGTCGTATCCTGACTCGCAAAACTATCCAATAACTCCTTGATCTCGTCAGGGCGGTTGTACACAGGAATGATAAATGAATAGGATAATTGCATAGAACGCAAAGATAAGTAATCCCCCTAACCCCCGAAGGGGGAATCTTCTGGTTTCTGTATACGCTTTCGCGAAAGCGTAATTTTTACTTGAAAAGTTTTTCTTTTAGAGGTTAGGGGGAACAAAAAAATAGAGTAGTACTCTATTTTAGAACACTACTCTATTTTTATTTTATTTCTAATCCTTTCTGTCCTTCGGACATCTCTCCCTTTGGGAGGGGCTTCTTTCTAAAAAACATTTTAGTTCCCCCTTCGGGGGCTAGGGGGATTTTACTCCTCCTGATCTCTTACAAAAGCATCCATCACTTCGTTACTCACACCTGTGTTACTGAAACCTCCATCATTATAAAGATTTTGCATCGTTACACGCTTTGTAAGGTCTGAAAATAAGGTCACGGTATAATTTGCACAATCATCTGCTGTAGCATTTCCTAACGGACTCATTTTTTCTGCAAAAGCGATAAAGCCATCAAATCCTTTAACACCTTGTCCAGCCGTTGTTGGTGTTGGTGATTGAGAAATTGTATTGACACGTACGTTTTTCTCTTTTCCAAAATGGTACCCAAAACTACGCGCAATTGATTCTAAAAAGGCTTTGTTATCTGCCATATCATTATAATCTGGAAATACACGTTGTGCTGCCATATAGGTCAATCCAACAATACTTCCCCACTCGCTCATAGCATCTTTCTTATATAAAGTTTGCATTGTTTTGTGAAAAGAAACGGCACTTACATCCCATCCTTTTTCTGTCCATGCATAATTTTGATCGGTATACGCACGTCCTTTACGTACATTCACAGACATCCCGATAGAGTGTAATACAAAGTCTAGTTTTCCACCTAGAATTTCCTGTGCTTTTTCTACTAAATTTTCAAGATCTTCTATAGAAGTGGCATCAGCAGGAATAATTTCAGAGCCTGTCTTTTCTGCAAGATCATTTAATGTTCCCATACGCATAGCGATAGGTGCATTCGTCAATACAAATGTACCACCTTCTTCGTGTACACGTTCTGCGGTTTTCCATGCAATAGAGTTTTTATTTAATGCGCCAAAAATGATTCCTTTTTTTCCTTTAAGTAAGTTATACCCCATTTCTAATATCGGTTAAAAGTTGGTTTTCGTTTTGAAGAGCAAATATCGGCGTTTATTTTTAAACCTGCATTATGCATTAGGAAATCTATTACATCTTTGAACTACTGCAAATACTACCACTACGCTATATTTTTTCATTTCACTATAACGATGTTATGTTAAAATAAAGAAAACATCAGTATTTATGGTATTTCAAAGTCTCATCTCGAAGTTTTAATGTATAATACGAGTGATTAGAAAATATATAATAGAGCAAATAATATCTAATACCCATTAAAACATAACATAAGATGAATAATTTGTTTCTGTTGCATTCAAATTCTTTTATCTGATTTTACATTCTAAAGGGTATACTAACCAAAAAACCTGTAACTCTTACGAACTACAGGTTTTACCAACTTGAATATATTATATTGTTTTGATATTACAAAACACTCACTGCTTGTTATATCAGGATAGGACTAACTATATGTTTCTATCAAAATCCCCATTCTAATAGATAGTTATATACCAACCTCAAACCAATCTTATTACAAAAATACAGGAGAAGAAAGAAATGGAATCCCAGAGATATACGCAACACTAAAAACAGGTGATTTTACGGGTTTTTGTGTAGTTCATCGATGAAATGCATGAAAATTGCTTCCTCAAGTGATTTCTAAACGTTTAATTTAACAGATTTCTAGCATGTTCTAATGCGGCTGTTGTCTGACTATTTCCACCTAACATGGCAGCAATCTCTACAATACGATCCTCTTCAGAAAGGGATACAATATTGGTCTTTGTTTTTTCGGCTTCGTCGGTTTTGTAGACTTTGAAATGCGAAGCGCCTTGTCCTGCAATTTGTGGTAAATGGGTGATACTAATGAGTTGCATGGTATTCCCCATATCTTTTAAGATCGCGCCCATTTTTACGGCCACTTCTCCACTCACTCCCGTATCAATCTCATCAAAAATAAGCGTAGGCAATTTTTTATGTCGACTCAATACGGCTTTGATGGCAAGCATTACTCTAGAAAGTTCTCCTCCTGAAGCGCCTTTACCTAATTGTTTTACTTCCATTCCTTTGTTGGCTGAAAACAAAAAGTCTAATGCATCATTTCCATTAACCGTTAGCTCTTTTAAGGCTGTTAATTCTATATGTAATTGTGCATTGGGCATCCCTAATTCTACCAATATTTTCTCTATAGAAGCTTTTAATTTAGGTAAGGTCTTCGATCGTTTATCGTGTAATTGGGTGGCAATTTTTTGAGATTCCGCTTTCGCGAAAGCGATCTCTTCCTCCATCTTTGCGATCTGTTCATCTACATTTTGTACCTCGTACAACTCGTTATCTAGGCGTTCGCGTACCGCAATTAACTCCGTGACTGAATCCACTTGATGTTTTTTCATCAGGTTGTATAGTAACTGGATTCTATTGCTTGTTTTTTCTAAGGTCAGTGGGTCTGCATCTACGCTTCCAGACAGGTCTGAAAGTTCCTGGGTAAGATCATCTACCTCTATAAATACGCTATGTACTCTATTGTATAAGCCTTCATAGTCATCTCCAAAACCACTAATCTTAGACAATGCTGATCTTGCTTCTGACAACTGATCCATAATGCCGACTTCGTCTTGTGTCAACTTTTGTTGTGCAATAGACAAGCTTTCTTGAATTTCTTCGGCGTGACTTAACGTTTTAAGTTGGGTTTCTAGTTGCTCAAACTCGCCTTCTATGAGTTTGGCTTCATCGAGCTCTGTAAATAAAAAGGATTGGTAATCAAATTCTAATTGAGCGCGTTGCTTCTTTTCTTGCGCCTGTTGCAATTGTACTAACTTATTCTTCCAGATCGTATACTGATTGTAATACTTCTTACGGAGAGGCATGGCATTTGCAAAGGTATCCAATACTTCAAATTGATAGTCATTTTCTAAAACATCTAATGTTTTATGCTGACTATGAATATCTACCAATCGTTCTCCCAACGCACCGAGTTGTGCTAAAGTCACTGGCGTATCATTAATAAACGCACGACTTTTCCCGGAAGGTAAAATCTCCCGACGGATGATCGTCGCATCTTTATAATCCAGATCTTGCTTCTTAAAAAACGATTGTAGCTGATAGCCAGACACTTCAAAGATGCCTTCTATAATGCATTTTGTCCTCATATCACCCGCGCTAGAGCTATCAGCTCGTTTGCCTGTAATAAGTCCCAAAGCTCCTAACAAAATAGACTTTCCTGCTCCTGTCTCTCCCGTAATCACGGTAAACCCGTCTTGTAAGGATAACTGCGCTTCTTCAATAAGCGCATAGTTTTTTATGGATAAGGATGTGAGCACGAGTTCTTTTATGTTTTGGATGAATGCTGTAAAGATAGTGGAGTTTCTCCAGATTTCAAATGGAAAATAGCATATAATTTGGAATTTTTCCAGATTCATGGAATTAGATTACTCTACTAGCTAACATTTAATTGTTTGGATTACGGGAAACCGTAATGATTATTGAGGGGGATTTTGGAGATTGTACAGATACTCCTATACCCAAATTATAATTACAAAAATTGAAAAGATTACTTATTATATCATTTGACCTTATAAGAAGAGGAGAAATAAATAAATCACTAGCTATAAGCTCCTTATTAGCCTTTTTAAAAACTGATTCTAGATATGGAAAAGATTTTATTGTTGAACATGTATCTCTAAACATGTATTCTATCAAAAATAAATTTAATCCCAATGAGCACCTTAAAAATATAAACTACACTAAATATGATTACATAGCATTATCTGCTTATGTATGGAATGAATACTTAATTAATCCATTAATGACATCAATTAAAGACACCTATAAGTTTTCTGGTGACTTTATCCTTGGTGGATATCAAATATCTTATTCTCAGAATCCAGAAAAAGAATATCCTTTATCTAAATATTTTATAAGTGGTTATGCTGAACAAAGTTTACTTGATATTATGTGTAAAAACACGACTAGCTTTTACCTAGATGCAAAAATAGATTTTAAAAATATATCTTCTCCATACTTAACTGGTGAATTACCAATTACACAAAATCAAGAAATGGTACGTTTAGAAACTAAACGAGGTTGTCCTTATCGATGTTCATTTTGTGCTCATAGAGATCTTAACACCAACCGTGTTCATAAAGGTTCTTTAGATAAAGTTTTTAAAGAACTAGAACTCTTTAAAAAGAAAGATGTAAAAAAAATAAATATCATCGATCCAATTTTTAATGTGGGTACTGATTATTTATTAGTCATGAAGAAATTAGTAGAAATACAGTTTGATGGACTAGTAAGTATTCAAGCTAGATTTGAAACTATAAAGGGAGATAGAGGGAGTCAATTTCTTGATTTATGCTCAAAACTTAATATGAACCTTGAATTTGGTTTGCAGACTGCATCAGAGCAAGAAAGTAACCTAATAAATCGAAAAAATAATCCTGAGGTTATCAAGCAAATTATGTCCAACCTTAATCAACGTGATATTCCTTATGAAATAAGTCTTATTTATGGATTGCCTTCTCAAACACTAAACTCCTTTACAGAAAGTATTGATTTTGCTTTTACAAACGGTTGTAAAGATGTCACTGCTTTTCCTTTAATGTTACTCAAAGGAACAGAACTATATGACCAAAAGCACAAGTTTGCATTTAAAGAAAAAATAATAGGGAATTTCAACATCCCTGTAGTTGTTGAAAGTAATAGCTTTTCAGAATCAGAATGGAAACAGATGGAGTATATAGCAAACCAGTTAACAGAGAATCAAAGAGTGTGAATTAAGGATAGGATTTATTTTGGGTAGATTACGGGAAACCGTAAGGGTTTTTGTTGGAGATTTTGGAGATTGTCGGATTGGATATGATTAATGTGTATTTCAAAATCGTTTACAATCATTTTAACGGCTATAAATGAAATTTCATCTATGTAAATCCCTATGCATGTATAATTTATGTGTTTTAGAAGTAATAATATAAACAAGTTGACAAACATTTAAGGGCATCTATGAACATTAAAGAATTTATTTCAAACTTTAAAAATCACCCAGTTTTATTCATAGGAACTGGAGTTAGTTTAAGATACTTAACCAATTCATATACTTGGGACGGGCTTTTAAAAAAAATAGCTTTTGATTTAAAAGGTAGTTCAGAATATTATTTAGATTTAAAATCTACTTGTCAAGAAGATGGAGTTTACAACTTCGAAAAACTTGCTTCTCTTTTAGAAAATGATTTTAATGAAACTCTTATCAATGACAGGAATGGACAATTTAAAGACGTCAATGATATATTTTATGAAAATATGGAAAGCGGACAAAATTTAAGTCGCTTTAAAATCTATATATCAAAAATATTTTCAGAATTAAAAATAAGAGAGGATAAGAGCCCAGAAATAGCTGAATTTAAAAAAGCAAGAAAAAACATTGGCTCAATTATTACTACGAATTATGACAACTTGATTGAGCATATTTTTGAATTTGAAAAGCTAATTGGGAATAACATACTTTTAAGTAATCCTTATGGTTCTATTTACAAAATACACGGATGTTCTACTGAACCGCACAAGATCATTATTACTGAAAACGATTATAGTCAATTTGATGGCAAATATGAATTAATAAGAGCTCAATTACTTTCTCTTTTTATTCATCATCCAATAATATTTATAGGCTATGGAGTTGGAGACAATAACATTAAAAAACTATTGAAAACCATATTTACTTATGTTGAACCTAATTCGGATTTAGCTAAAGACATAAGAAATAACTTTCTGCTTGTCGAATATGAAAAAGATGCAGATAATGAAGTAATTAGTGAACACGACATAGATATGGATGGCTACTCTACTGTTCGTATTAATAAAATAAAGACTGATAATTTCACATTAATTTATCAAGCACTTGCAAATATTCATTTACCAATATCTGCAATGGATGTTAGAAAAGTTCAGAATGTAGTTGCTGAAATTTATGCTGGTGGAAAGATTGAGGTTAAAATCACAGAAGACTTAGATGCTTTAAAAAATGGAGATAAAATTCTTGCAATTGGCTCTTCAAAGACTATTAGCTACCAATATCAAACTGCATCTGAAATAATGACTAATTATTTCAAGATTATGGAAGAATCGAACCATCAGATTTTAGTCCTTATTGACAAATATAAAATTCAAAGTGGTCAATACTTTCCAATTTTTGCTTTTGATAGTATTAACAATCAAATTAAAGTTGCAGATAAATTAAAAACACAACAAGAAAACAATATTCAAAACTCTCTTAACGGGCTTTCAGATAATCATAAAAAGAAACATAATACAGTTCAAGAAGTATTGGATGATGAATCAATTCCTTTGACTTATAAAAATGGTTGTATAATTTGGAACACTTTTGAAAACAACGTTGAATTAGATGATGTAGAAAAATACTTGAAAGGAATAAAAGACAAAAACAACACGAACTATAGAAAATTACTTTGTACTTACGATTTAAAAAAATACAAATAAAAATGTTTACTATCAACGTATATAAAAAACAACACGAGTTTCTGATAATACAAAGGTTTGGACATTTTTGGAAGTCGTCATGTTTTTAAATTTGATAAAATTTTAAAATAAATAAAATTTAAAAATTCGGCTTGTGGATAATCTGAAAAAATATCGGCTTTTTTCAGCCCCGCTGGTGCGCGATTGCATCGCGTTCCAAAAGAAAAGGGATCATTGTCGTTTACCACAAATACTAACAGATAATAAAAAGTATTTTACAAAACCACACGATACAATTGTACGGTAGCTGAGTCTCTTGAAACAAAACAAAAAAGGTCTAAAACAAAAATAAAAGACTCACTAACTAACAACACAAAACACTACAACCACTAACACCTCACAAACAGCAAGTTAAAAATTATCCGTATTTTTAACTTGCTGTCTATTATATAGATATAAATACCGATAAATGAAGGGTAACTAATCAAAATGTTACTTTTCATATACAATAACGTTAGCGACACATTACAAAAATGAATACAGTACAGACACATGAATCAAATCTATTCCCCGCTACTTTAAGAAAAAGGATTAACGACTATTTTAAGGAAAAAGACACCTCCTATAAATCCAATAATCTGATGAACTTTAAGATTGTGCTAGGGCTATTGTGGTGGAGTCTATCGTATGTCTGTATTTATATTTTTTCTTCTAGTGAAGCGTTATTTTTTCTACTCTATACGTTTCATGGTCTTGGACATATTTTCTTTTCTTTTAATGTTGGACATGATGCCTTACATAACGCTATTTCAAAAAAGAATTCAATCAACAAGTTTTGGGCGTATAGCTATGACCTTTTAGGGGTGAACACCTATATGTGGCGATTTATGCATCACGAAGGGCATCATCATTGTCTTAATGTATCTGGAGAAGACATGTCGTTAGAATCTTCAGGAATCTTACGGCTCTCAGAAAAAGATAGTAAGAAAAACTACCATAAGTATCAACATCTATATGCTCCTATTGTCTATGGGCTTTATTTAATATATTATGTATTTGTTAAAGATTTCAAGTACTTCTTATCGAAAGATAATATTCACCTCCAAGGTGTAAAGCACCCTATGGCTGAATACCTTAAATTATTCTTAGGGAAACTCGTGTACTTGACATACATGTTATTTCTGCCTATGTATGTATTACCCTTTAGTTGGGTTTTCATCACATTCGTCTTCTTTTTCACCTTATTTATGATTGGTATAGTGATGTCTTTCACTTTTCAAGCGACACATATTGTAGAAGCGACTTCATATCCTAAGAGTAAAGATGCCTATGAAAATCATGTACTCCATGTGTTAGCGACCACCGCTGATTTCTCGACAACAAATAAGCTATCTAATTTTATTTTTGGCGGACTTAATCTCCATATCATTCATCATCTACGCTCTGATATTTGCCATACACACTACCCAGAACTCACAAAAATAGTGAAGTCGACGGTAGAAGAATTTGGACTCAACTATAGAGAAAACAACACTTTTTGGGGAGGTATTAAATCTCATTTATTGCAACTTAAAAAGTTAGGGAATTAAGCAGGTGTTCGTAAAAACAATCTGTTCTACGTAATAATACCAAATAGACAAATCCACATCCCTGCATCCTTTATACATTTTCGCGAAAGCGAAACTCTAAAAACCACCCCCAGTTATACCCCCATTCTGGTATAATTAGTTACATTTATAAGAAAAATCACATGAGCTTTTTAAATGCCGAATGGAGAAAACTAGCCATGGCAAACTATGTCATTAATCCAAATGTGTTGACCACCTATGTTCCACCTGGAACTGAGCTAGACCTATGGGAAGGGAAATGTTTTGTCAGTTTAGTGGGGTTTATGTTTGTTAACACTAAAATGCTAGGCATAAAGATTCCGTTTCATATTAATTTTGAAGAAGTCAACCTACGTTTTTACGTCAAAAGATTTGAAAATAATGTTTGGAAACGCGGTGTTGTATTTGTCAAAGAGATCGTTCCAAAACCAGCCTTGACTTTTGTGGCAAATACCGTTTATAAAGAGCATTATGAAACCTTACCGATGCGTCATGAATGGAAAGAAAGTGACACAAACAGGACGGTGGAGTATCTATGGAAAAAGAATAGTCAATGGCAATCTTTCAAGGTGATTGCCGATCTAACATCTTCAGAAATCCTAGCGGATAGTGAAACGGAGTTCATCACCGAACATTATTGGGGATATGCAAAAGTAAACGAGAAAACCACGAACGAATACGAGGTAACGCACCCAAAATGGCGACAGTATAAAGTAATCGATTCTGAAATTAAAGTAGATTTCAAAGCTGTTTATGGAGAGGAGTTTGAGTTTTTAAATGAGCTACACCCCACATCAGTCTTACTCGCTGAAGGCTCCGAAATTACCGTTGAAGGAAAGAAAACAATAAAAGGATAAACAAAGCATGCACCTCCTCTCCTATTCAAAACAAGGATTTCTAAAAAATACTGTAAGCTTGTCAAACTGAGCTTGTCGAAGTTTTAAATATATTGATTATTAAAACTCCTTCGACAGGCTCAGGATGACAATTTGCTCTCTATGCTGCTTTTTAGACAGCACCTATAATTTTGAAAATCTTAAAAACCAAACCCAACAATTATTTTTAACTAAATAGTTAGTTTCAACTAAAAAGTTAGTTATATTTGAATTCATCAAATCATCTAAGTGCGTTATGAATTCAAAAAAAGAGTTTCAACTACTTCTCGTAATTCTAGTTCTCACGGTATTTTCAAGTTGTCAAGAAACGACAACAACCATTGAAGAAATTGACTTTGAAACAGATTATAAATTCTCTTCAGAAATCGAAACTAAAATTGCAACAGACACCGTTCCTTGGAAATATCAACTTTCAGCCTCCGATTATGCAGCAAAAGGAGATTACAAAAATGCGATCATTCAATGGGATTTAGCCATGGGAAGCAGAGACAAAAGTTTCACAAAACTCCAAATAGACTCTATTAACTCAACATATTCAAAAGTTACTGCTCGTGATTACATTGTTAAACAAGCAACAAATAGTCAAGTAGTTATCATCAATGAAGCGCATCATAGTTCTTTACATCGAGTATTTACAAAGTCGCTGCTTAAAGAGTTATATGCTATTGGATATCGGAATCTAGGTCTAGAAGATTTGTCTACTGGAGCATTAACGGATTCTTTATTAAATGAAAGACAATACCCGCTTCAAAAAACGGGACATTATATAAAAGATCCTCAATTTGGGGATTTAGTTCGTACCGCTTTAGATATTGGATATCGTGTGTTCCCTTATGAACAAACAATCAATGCTAATGGAAAACCAAGAGAAATTGAACAGGCAAAAAACATCCAAAAAGCCATTGAAGAACGTCCTAATGAGAAATTTTTAATCCATTGCGGTTTTGATCATGCGCTAGAAGGAGAGCACAGGTCCTGGGAAAAGGCCATGGCTGGAAGGTTAACTGAATATACAGGTATCAATCCTTTAACGATTAATCAAGCAATATATAGCGAGAGAAGTAAACCTGAATTTAATCACCCGCTTTTAAAAGCACTAGACATCACAGCATCTTCTGTGATCATTGATACAAACAACAATCCATTACGATATGAGCGTGGAAATGGTTGGATGGATATTGCTGTTTTTCATCCAAATACCAAATACATTGACGATAGACCCGATTGGTTGTTTAAAAATGGTACTCAAAATGTTCCTGTTTCATTAGAAACTATTGAGATAGCCTATCCTGTGATGGTGTTGGCTTATGAAAAAGATGAAGATCTACAACTAGGGATTCCTGTGGACATCACAGAGGTTAAAAATACTACTGATAGTTGTCATTTGGGATTAAAAAAAGGCACCTATACTATTGTTGTTACCAATGGAGAAAAGTCATTCGCATTTGAGCAACGTGTGAAATAAAAAATCACCTCCATTTTATTGTTAGTACTCCCCTACTCTCAAGACTATTGGTCTTTATAATTATCAGAGTATACCTATGGAGAGAAGAAAAGTTGGTTTGTTTGTACTATATTAGGCGTTTAAACACCTAATATAAAACGTTTTGAATAATTTAAAAAGCGAAATAAAGCACCTATTAATATTACTTTTTATTTGCCTATATGGTTGTAAATCAAAACAAGAATGTCCTGAAAAAATTAATGTACTTCCTATGTATGGGGGCGTTGAAAAATGTGAACAACAAATTGACAATGACAATGATTTTATTTTAGAATCTGAGCAACAATTTAAAAGCAAAAAAGAAGCATCTGAATATTATGTTTCAAAAGGTTGGGAACATTATTATGCAAATAATCACGATGTATCAATGAAAAGATTTAATCAAGCGTGGCTTTTAGACGAGAAAAACCCAGAAGTGTACTGGGGATTTGGTAATCTTTTGGGGAAAAATAGCGAATTTGAAAAATCAATCACATACTTTCTTACATCAATAGAAATTGAACCTGGAAATGCTAAAGTATATGAATCGATCTCTACAAGTTATGGTCAACTATTTTTAAAAACTAAAAATGTTGATTATTTAGATTTAACCATTGAGAATTTAAAAAAAGCAATCAAAATTGATCCAAAAAATGGAAGAATTCATGGGCAACTAGCTGCTTCATATTCTTATTTCATCCAAAAAGATAGTTTAAGAAATTATATAAAATTAACGGATGAAATAGATCCTAAATTTATAAATCCAGAAATTAGGAAAATTCTTGAAGAGGAATAAACAATTATTACATCCATAAATGCCAACATTCACTAAGAAACGACTTCTCATCTTCTGTATCATACTGCTGTTGGCAGATATTGTTTTTATAAAATTATATGTAGATCGTATAAAGCCTGATCCATTTATGTCTGTGGGTCTTAGTTCCTATCGTAATAGAGTTATTTTTATTAATCTGATTTTCGCGTTTATTATTTTTCTTTTAAAGAGAAAGTATACTTTGATATTCCTGACAAATGCTATTGTATGTGGATTATTAATCACGTTTTTTTGGAATTATTATATAGAAACACACCCCTTTTCAAGTACAGAATATCGTTTTGATTATAGGAATAAAAACTACATATTAGGTATCGATAACAACCCTGATTTCTATGGTATATCCTACGCAAGAGATTCTTTATGTCAAGTGGACATAGGATCATGGGATGATGTAGACATAGATATACGAAATAGCATTTACTTATCAATGCACGAAAAAAAAGGTGATAGCATTCTATTACATAAAGATTTTAATTTTGAAACGCGAGAATACTCTTATATGTATTTCTATAAAGACACCTTGATTGGATTTCCAGAAGAGGGAACCAAGATAAAGGTAACAGAAATCATTAATTAGTGATTTCTCCAAATCTTTCCCTACATTTAGAATGCTTTTAAAAAGCACTGATTCACAATCAACTATCACTAAAACCAACTTGTATGGATATTGGAACTATCATTCTTGCTGTCGCATTGATTATTATTATGTTTGGAATGGGACTATCCCTTACCGTTCAAGATTTCACTCGATTATTTCAACGCCCTAAAGCAATTATTGTAGGCCTACTCAATCAGATTATCCTCTTACCTATTATTGCCTATCTACTTATCTCTGTAATGCACATACACACAGATATTGCAATCGGAATAATGATCCTTGCAGCCTGTCCTGGAGGTCCTACTTCTAATTTGATTACACATCTCGCCAAAGGTGATACCAGTTTATCGGTCTCGCTCACCGCTGCCAATAGTCTTATTACGATTTTCACCATTCCGTTTGTCATTGATTTTGCCTTGCGACAGTTTTTGAATGCTAACGAAATGATTCAAATAGACAAGCTACAAACGGTGATTCAGATCTTTGCGGTTGTGATTATTCCTGTCACTATTGGAATGGCTATCAAACGAGCCAAACCAAATTTTGCAGACAAAATGAGTAAACCTGTTAAGATTGCTTCGGCGGCAGTATTATTTTTGGTCATTATTGCGCTTGTTTTAAAGAAAAAAGAAGATATCATTCCTTATTTACAGCAGGCAGGAATCGCAACGCTGATATTAAATCTTGTCACTATGGGTATTGGTTTCGCGACAGCTAAAATAGCTAAATTAAATAGCGCACAATCTATCACCATTGCTATAGAATCTGGGATTCAAAATGGTACCATGGCGATTGCGATTGCATCTGGAATTTTACTCAACGAAAACTATGCCATTGCCCCTGCAGTGTATAGTCTTATTATGTTCCTTACAAGCGGTATTGTAATTGGTTTAGGTATAAAGATGGCAAATCGTACGGAGTGAGTTTATTCTATAAATGGTATATTGAGGTCAATAACCAACCCAAAAAACACATAGTATGCA
>CAKZKZ010000787.1 GCA_937124495.1 uncultured Dokdonia sp.
AGTACTCCCCATATTTTTGTTATGTTAGACTTAAATTTTAAAAGTCCTCTGAAAATTTCTAATTTATGTTCGTGTGCCATAGCTTAACAACTAAATTCTTATGCTTATTATAATTATACAAGATAGAAGAAGGTAAATACAAATACCCATACTAAATCTACAAAGTGCCAGTACAACCCTACTTTTTCAACCATTTCATAATGACCTCTACGTTCATAGGTACCTATAATCACATTAAAGAAAATAATAATGTTAATCATAACTCCTGAGAATACGTGAAACCCATGAAAACCTGTAATAAAGAAAAAGAAATCTGCAAATAACGGAGTTCCATATTCATTATGCCTAAGGTTTGCTCCTTCTACAATTAATGCTGCATCTCTATTTAAACGCAGTAAAGATTCTTCTCTACTAAGCACTGTCTTTTCTCCAGTCTCAGTGAGTGTTTGTGTACGGATTAAAAGATTAGGGTTTGCAGCAAATCCTGCTTTAACCTCTTCGATTGAATAACTAGCAAGAGGTCCTTCTGATCTAAACCATAATCCATTTTTACGTTCGTGTTGAGTTCTTTCTGTAGGTATAGTAGTTGCAAAATCTGCCAATGCTACACGATTACCCTCTGTATCTAAGAATTGTAAAATCTTACCTCCTTTAGTTTCAACAGCTCCATACTCACCTTTAATAAAAGTATTCCACTCCCAAGCTTGTGAACCTACAAATATAGCTCCTCCTATAATCGTGAAGAACATATACCATATTACTTTATTCTTTTTCATATGATGTCCAGCATCTACGGCAAGTACCATAGTTACAGAAGACATAATAAGAACAAAGGTCATAAATGCCACGTAAATCATTGGATAACTCTCATGAGTAAATGGAACGTGGGTAAATACTTCGTCGGCAATAGGCCAAGCATCTATAAACTTGAATCTAGAAAAGCCGTAAGCAGCAAGGAATCCTGAAAATGATAATCCATCGGATACGATGAAAAACCACATCATTAGCTTTCCATAACTTGCCTTAAGAGGCTGGTTTCCACCGCCCCAAGTATTACCTTCGCTTGTTGTATTTGTTACAGTAGCGCTCATAGTGACATTTTGGTTAATTTATCGTTTGCAAAAATAGGTATTTTCTATGCGTATTTCAAAGATTAAATAAGGATTTATAATGGGTCTATATAGCTTTTATTTTCTGGAATGTATTTATTATTTAATTCCCTGACTATAAAGCCCCTATTCTACCGCTCTACTTCGTTATATATATAAGCACAAAGAGAAATATCCATAGCAAACCTAAAAAATGCCAGAAAGTAACTCCTAATGTTAATCCTAAATGATCTTCTTTCGAGTATTTACCTCGTATATGATTTACAACAACCGTTGTAAGGGCTATCATTCCTGCGATAACGTGAGCAATATGCACAGCTATAATTAAGAACAAAAATGTTGTTGTAATATTACTAGATTCACCGGTCATAAAATAACCTTGCCCAGTCATTTCTGTAAATAACCCTTGATATTGAAGCCCCATAAAAACAAATCCTAACACCAATGTTACAACTAACAATAGGGTTCCTATTTGTTTTTTATCCTTTACAATCATACTTTTTGCCATCTGTATGACAATACTACTTATGATTATAATCACTGTAGAGATAATAAGTGATTGCGGAAATTCATAATCATCCAACCAATCTTTACGCTCCATACTCACGATATAAGCACTCGTAAGACCTGCAAATGTCATACATAAACTAATGATTCCAAACCAAAGCATTTGCTTCTTTGCTCTATCTTGCTTATATTTTTCTTCTCCTGCTGTGTAATCCATCATCTTAAAAATTTATCTACTACAAATACGATTTGCAATAGCGTTATATATGTCACACTAGACAACATTAATTTTTTGGCTGTAGGCGCATCTCTCTTTTGATACAACTTAATTGCCCAATACAACATAAATAATCCTAAACCTCCAACGATAACAGCTGCTACAGGAGACAAGTACAACGCACCTGTAACACCAAAAGCTGGCACTATAGAAATAAGAATAGTCCATACTGTATATAAAATTACTTGCACAGCTGTCCCTTTATCTCTTTTACCTGTAGGAAGCATAAAGAATCCCCCTTTTTTATAATCATCAAACAGAAACCAGCCTATTGCCCAGAAATGAGGGAATTGCCAGAAAAACTGAATCATAAACAATGTACCTGGCTCTATTCCAAAATCGTTTGTAGCCGCTACCCATCCTAACATATATGGAATAGCACCTGGAAATGCTCCTACAAAAACCGAAAGTGGTGTTTTTGTTTTAAGTGGTGTGTATAAAAACACATACATAAATATAGAAATCCCACCAAACATGGCCGTTTGAGGATTGATATAAAACAACGTAACAAGACCAAGTATCGTAAATGAAATAGCGATGGCCAGTGCTGTCTTTACAGACATACGACCAGATGCAACAGGTCTATTCTTGGTACGATCCATTAATGCATCTAGATCACGCTCCATAACCTGATTAAACGCATTTGACGCCCCTACCATAAAATAACCTCCTACGGCTAACATGACGACAACAATCCAGTCTATTTCTGAAGTTCCAAGGAAATATCCAGCAACACTTGAAAACACAACGCTAATTGACAATCGCATTTTTGTGATTTCCTTAAAATCTTGCCAAGGGGATACAGCTGTTATATGTGATG
>CAKZKZ010000788.1 GCA_937124495.1 uncultured Dokdonia sp.
AAGACTTCTCCTTCTTCTTTTATCAATAATTTGTGAGTTTCAGGATAGACAATAGCTAATCTTTTTCGCACATTTTCCAATCCAATTCCCCCTACCCTATCTTTACTAATTGCTTTTTCAGGAATATTATTCTCAATTTCAAAATAAATAAGCTCCCTTGTAACCTTAAAAAAAATGTGAATAAAAGTATCCTTTATTTTTTCAATATGGCTATGTTTTATAGCATTTTCAATAAAGGGAATTAATATCATTGGGGCAATAGTTATCGTCGAGTCAATAATTTGCGTCTCCATTTTTATCGGATATTTTTTACTACTTTTTAAAGAAAATAGTTTGATATAGTCTTCTATGTAATCTACCTCTTTCTGTAAGGATACAAAAGGACGTTCACATTCATATAAAACATAGCGTAACATATTAGATAGATAACTGATACTTTCCTGTGTTTTACCTGCATCTATAGCTGATAAGGCGTAAATATTATTTAAAGCATTGAATAAAAAATGCGGATTGATCTGAGATTTTAAGAGCTTAAGCTCTGTTTCTAGCATCTCTGTTTTACTTAAAATTAAGGCAGCTTCTTTCCTTTTGGCAAAGAGAAAAACCTCTATAGCCGTTGTTAAGATAAAAGTGATACACAATAATAAGAAGTTGATGAGAAAAGGAGAATTAAGAATTTTTCCAAATTGTGTGAGATTTCTTCTAGGGTTTGGTGGTGGTTTTTGTTGTTGATTTCTTGGTGGACCCGGTGGAGGTCTATCAAAACGATTTTGTGTGTCTTCTTCAAAATTTTCAGGTGGAGGCCCTGGTGGTATACCTTCTGGACGATCTAATGGTCTTTCTTTTTGAAAATTTTGTGGAGATTCTTTAGGTATATTTTTAAAAGGGCCATCGGCAGAAAATTGATATGATAGGAAGGCACAAACAATGACTATACATAGGCCAAGAACAACAAAAGGAGTTTGTTTTTTTTTGTTTAAAAATTTGGGAACTAAATGTACAGTGACAATACTAATAAGCGCAATTTGAAGTATATAAATCATCCAATTTTGCTCCATAAAATTGAGGATGTCTTTATGCCCAAGTGTCATAATGACCCATACGCCAGACCAAAAAAGGATTTGAAAAATGATTCTCTTCAGTGCTTTCATATCGCAAATTAAAGTAAAATAAGATTAGTAATCTTCTTATTACCCCTGTATCACTATTATAAAACATGGCTTTTACAGAAGCTAGGATACTATTCGCTGAAAACAATAACTACTTCACTGAAAACTGCGTATCTGTTTTAATCTATGCGAGATATACAAAGTCAAAGAGATGAACATAAAACAATTTTACTATGAGAAGGAGCAGTTTTAAGACAGGATTATTTACAGTAGCATTTGTATGCTTTGTGATTGGATTTTCAAATGCACAATCTAAGGAAGAAAGACCTCAAGAACCACCAACATACGCTAAGTTATTAGAAAAAATGGATACGAATGAAGATGGAAAACTTTCTAAAGAAGAAGTCAAAGGACCTCTAAAAGATATGTTTACCGATATAGATACAAATGAAAATGGGTTTATATCAGAAGAAGAGTTTAAAAAAGCTCCTAAACCTAAACGAAGAAAAAGACCTTCAAATTAGTAAACTAAATATATCAGGAGACTACTATGAAAAATAGCATCACAATAACTATATTATTTTTGACTTTGTATACTGCTCAGGCGCATACAACTCTTCGAACCCTACTAGGAGATACGACTCAGGTATCTAATAAAAGTGAATTGTATGAGGCGTATCAAGATGAGAATTATATAAATTTTACTGTAAGTACAGGGGATCCAAAAATGATGATGTCTATGTTGCGACAAGGAATCATTGTGTATTATGATATAAAAGGAAAGAAAAAACGCAAAGTTTCAGTGACATATCCTATACGTGGCGATGCACCTAAAAGACAACGAAAAGAAAGACCACTTGGACCACAAAGTGAGGAACGTTCTGAACCTACAGCGGATCGATTATATGAAATGGTACGTAATCGTATGAAACAAGGATTGCCACAACAAGCAATGTATGGGTACTATGGAGATGACACTATGTTTAATATTCAGCTAAATTCACAAGATATAACTGCTAGCTTTGTATATGATTCAGAAAATCAGTTGTTGAGTTATCAACTGAAAATTCCCAAAACTAAAATCAGTAATGACCCAGAAGTAGACTTTTCTAAACTTACGATAGGAGTTATCACTCCAGAAAGACCTACCGATAATAAAGAAGGAGAGGCTAGACAAAATGCAAGAGTGGGAGGTAGCAATGCTCAAAGAGGCGGTCCTCCTGGTGGAGGTGGTGGTCGTGGTGGACAACGAGGTGGAGGGCAGAAAAAGCCTTCTCGTCAAGAATTACCTGGAGCTACATTGAATTTTTGGTTTAAAACAGGATTATAATTTTAGAGTATAGGTACCCTTTATACGCTTTCGCGAAAGCGTACTTAAGCACAATAATATAGGGGCACAAAGCATAAAAAAACCTTAATATCAACGATCACCAATATGGGTTCGTTGACTATTAATTCCCGTTTACAGAAAAGAAATAGTCATTCACTGAAAACCCTATTTTATACATACGATACCACTGCAATTGCTGGTTATTTGTATAGATAAGATTCATGAAAAAATAAACACGAACAATAACCATAGACATCCATACCTATAAAAATAACACTACTCTTTTTAAACACTATTTGGCGCCAAAATAATGCTTAAGAAGGCATATAGATCAGAAATGACATCTGTACGCTTTTTCTAATCATTTAAACCATTACTTATGAAACGATACCCTTTTAAAACACTATTTGCCATTGCAGTGAGCGTAGTAGTATTACAATCATGTGCAAACGATGATGATGCACAAGACACTGTTGTGATAGATACACCAGAAGTATCTAATGCCACGACACAATTGATTACGGATTGGAATTCACTTTGGCTTGATCTAGATCGCTATACAAATGCTATGAGGCCTAATTCAACAGCAAGAGCGCTTGCCTATATTCATCTAGCAGGATATGAAACGGCTGTAGCAGATATGACTGGATACACTTCTAACGAGGATAGATTACAAGGATTTAACATCAATGAGAATCAACGTGAAGATAATGTAGATTTGGACTTAGCACTTAATACCTGTTATGCCTTAGTTGTAGATCATTTTATGTTTAGCATATCCAATAATGCTAAAGCGTCTATAGCTGTATTACAAGATGAAAAAGCAAGTGAGTTATCTACAGATTTATCAGTATCTGAAATAGAAAACTCTATAGCATGGGGTACCTATGTTGCTGAACGTGTTATTTCATATAGTCAAAGTGATACAGATGCAGAGGCTCA
>CAKZKZ010000789.1 GCA_937124495.1 uncultured Dokdonia sp.
AGGAACTTCCACTAATTTAAAGCTATCTTCATAAAAAGGATACGGACCAAACCAATGCTCAAAAGCCTCCATCATTTTTGCAGCATCTTTAAAGTGCACTTTGGCTTTGTCTATATTATCTTTTAATACATAATAGTTTAAATCTAAATCGCCTTTTTCTCCTTTGTATATTTCAGAAAAATTAGCATAATTACCAATATTATTTATATGTTCAGGATCTAACTCAAGTGCTTTCTTATAGTAGTTTTCTGCCTTATCGTAATCTTTTCTAATATTCTTAAGAAACAAGGCATAATTACCAATAGTGCTTGTACGTTTTGGTTCTAGTTCAAGAACTTTTTTATAGTAAATTTCTGCTTTATCATAATTCTTTCGAATATTATCAAGAAATAATGCATAATTAGCATTAAGCCAAACATCATTTGGATATTTTTCTAATCCCTTTATGTAATAATCTTCTTTTTTGTCTATATCATTTTCTTCATATGACTTTAATTCATATTTCCAAGCTCCAGTAAATACTTCTTTTACTTCTTCTGTAATCTCTTCTTTACTTTCCTTTAATCTTTCTAGTAATTCACGGCGTTTTTCGTTTAAACCTATAATTCTTTCTTTAGTTTCTTTAACAAAATGATGCTCATCAGGATTATCTAATTCTTCAAAAATTTCATACTCTAGCACATCATGTAAACCAAACATAAATTCATCAAAACCACCTATAGTAACTACATAATCCTTTTTTGTTAATAAGGATTTTATTTTATCATTGAGTGCATCTCCTTTACGGATACACCAATAAATAGCTTTACGCTCTTGTGGTTCAATAGCGTTTAGATAATCCATGAGACTTCCATCATTACCTCCGTAACCTATCACTAACAAATTAAAGTTTTTAACAATAGGTAATAATGCGGTACTCCATTGTTGCTTTAATTTTTGAGTCCCAGCTGCATCATTAAAAGGTTTTAAAAACAAATCCCGATGTACTTTAATAATGGTAGGGCGTTCTGCATTTAAAGAGACAAACTCTGCTAAGGTTTCATGGCCTGCAGAAAATGGTTTTTTTGACGTAAAGGAACGTACTGCATCTTCTACTAAATAATCAAAATTAGTGGTGATGACAAAGTTGTGTTTTTCTCTCGTTAAGATTTGCGATAATACGGCATAGCCTAAGCCTGGCTCAATCGTTTCCATCATGCGTTTAAACTCTTCATAGCCAATAGCTGGATCGCACTCATAACGTTTCCCATATATTTGGGTATAAAACTCTCCTAACTTATCTTCATGAAATCCTTCAAGACTTTGTTCCCATTTTTCAAACTCTTTTTGGGTTAAATCTTCTTTGAGTTCTTCATACCAGTTTTGAGCCAACTCCCACCCCGTATTAATTCCAGAGCTTTTAGAAGCGCCAGCACCTAGCAAGAAGCAAAATCTACTTTCTGTATTCTTTTGTTTTTTAATGTCCTTAAAATTCCGTGTCAGTTGTTTCTGTGTAATCTCTTTAGGAGAATCTATTACTTTCTTCTTTGCCATGAATGTGTACTATCAGATATACAATATACTTATTTTAAGAAATTTCACCCTACGGAAAACCATGCTAAACTACCTAATTTTTAATTAGTTATAAACAACACCTCTTGATTTAGACATGTACAGCATTTAACAAGATTGTTGTTCTAAAATATAGATGTAGCCATGAACTGAATGTTGATAAAGAAATTATATTAAAAGCCAATGTAAATAGGAATGATCTTATTGTAAAATAACACACTGTAAACTACAGTTTTATATGCTAAAATTCGCGAATCTTAGTATACTTATTTTTTATTTCTTTTCTATAAGCTATAGGTTTATCATATAATTAAAAATCTTATTTATTATGAAAAATTTATTAAAAGAATTATCATTAAATAAACAGTCTATTTCACGTTTAAATGCATTATCTATTAATGGAGGTTGTGGGCCTAGTGATATTTCATGTTTTGAAACGTGTTTTCCTTGTGACCCTACTAGTGCACCTGGAGAAAGTTGTGATCCGAGGGAGGGAGGAACTTGTTTGTTATAGCAAGAATGATTTCTATCATGATTTCTTACTTTAAATACTTTCTCCCTAAACATGAATCTAAAAAAAGATGAGTCACCTTTTTAATTGATATTCAAAGTATTGATTTTTATATGTCATAATTCTACACTTTTTAAATAGGAATGATCTTATTATAAAAAGCAACCACTACAAAAGCCAATGGTGGTCATAGAAACGATCTTATTATAAAAAGTGTCATCACTATAATACAAAGCCAATGGAGTCTGTAGAAACGATCTTATTGTGAAGCTTACACCTACTACAGAGTAAAACCGATGAGGTTCGTAGGAACGATCTTATTGTGAAGCTTACACCTACTACAGAGTAAAACCGATGAGGTTCGTAGGAACGATCTTATTATAAAAAGTATGCTGAAAGCTACACTTTTTATAATAAGATCACCCACATTGAGGTCGTTAGAGATAAGGGATAACAGAGAGAAACATTCTAAAAACAAAAAAGTCTTCCATTTCTGGAAGACTTTTTGAGCCGATGGAGGGACTCGAACCCACGACCTGCTGATTACAAATCAGCTGCTCTAGCCAGCTGAGCTACATCGGCATTGCGGCTGCAAATATAAAATAGTATCTCATATTTGCAACAACTTTTTCAAAAAAAAATTATAATTTATTAATACGCTCTACAAGTCCTGTTGCTTTCTCCTCAAGTTCAGCGCGTACCGTTTTTATATGTGCTTTTTTATTTTCAACTTTTCTGTCATTTACTTTTGCTATAAGTACGTCAAAAGTTTCAATTGCATCATCAATAACTGCTTCACCTTTTCCTGCATCTGCCTCTGGAGTAATTGCTTGCCAAACGTATACAGCATCAATGATATCACCTAGTACAAAATTGATGTCTTTCTTTAAATCTCTAATATTTGCCATAATGTATTATTTCGTGCAAAATTAAGATAATTTAGTACGTTTTACAGATAAACTTCAAGAAATTTAGCATCCTTCCCTTCAAGTTGTACAGATGTACAATCTGCAGGAATTAACAGGGTCTCTCCTAGCGCTAATGGATACGTCTTCCCTTGGTGTGTACATGTCATTTCTCCTGCTACCATCATAAGAACCGTAAAGCTATCTATACGATCTATTATATATGGAGATGCTCCCAAAAGCGTGATATCTGTTTTAAAGAATGGACAGTGTTTTAACTCCTGTGCTCCTACTTTGTTTGGATCGTGTTCTAAAATAGAATCATCAGGATTTACATAATTCAATGCTTTACGAGCATGGTCAATATGTAAGTCTCGCAAACTCCCATCTGGTTGTTTACGATCATAATCATAC
>CAKZKZ010000790.1 GCA_937124495.1 uncultured Dokdonia sp.
GACAATGTCTGTGTTAAGTATATTTCCATCCATGTTAGCATCAGCATTTGTGTACATATTGATACCTCCAGAAGCAGAAAGGGCATTTGAAATGTCTGTATTTAAGATATTCCCGTCAGATGTTACATCCCCACTATAAATAGCATAGGTGCCATTAGTTAATTGTACAACAGCTAAGGAACTTCCTTTACTGGCGCTTGGATCTGTTGTAAAATCGATAGGATTTGAATTTGTGCCAATAGTTGTCGTTTGAGCAGATAATACACCTAAGTGATTACGATGATTAATAGAGACATAATATTGATCTACATCTAGATTAAATTGAAGATCTGATACGCCATCTGTGCTTACTACATTTCCATTTCGTTTGAGTAATGCTGATTGGGAAGCAAGTACGACAGCATCATCATTTTTATCTCTTAATTGTACGAGTACCCAGTCTACAATAGCATCATCACCATTGGTAGCAAGTA
Organism: uncultured Dokdonia sp.; assembly: GCA_937124495.1. Taxonomy (GTDB): domain Bacteria; phylum Bacteroidota; class Bacteroidia; order Flavobacteriales; family Flavobacteriaceae; genus Dokdonia. The sequence continues at coordinate 474 of CAKZKZ010000790.1, forward strand.
CGGTAGGGTCTACGGTTGCTGGGTCTTCTGTATACGGACTTTCTGAAGGAATAAGGTTGTTGGTACGTAAATCATCACGCATTAATCCATCTGTAGTACCTAGCATCGCTCCCTGTAAGTATACTTTTGGAGCTATTTGTATAACTGTACAACTTGTTTCATTAAAGTTAATTTGATCATCAACAGAGGCCCAGGTTATTTCTGAATATTCTTGATCATCTACTAGTATGCAAGTTAAATCCGGGTTGTTTACAGCTAAAAAAGAGGTGATATTTGTATTGTTTCCATTTTTAACATTTAGTGAGCTTAATTCATTATTCATTATTTGAATAACAGTTAAGTCACTATTGTTGCTTACATCTAATGTTGTGATTTGGTTATTAAACGCTACTAAAGAAGCTAATGCAATATTTGTAGAAACATCTAGACTTGTTATGCTATTAAATTGACAATTTAAAGCTTCTAAGGCTGTGAAGTCTTCGATACCTGTCAAGTCAGAAATGCTTTTAAATATAACACTCAGCGTACTGACATTTTCTATCGCAGCAGTATACACATAATCATCATTTGCAACCCCATTGCCCATACTCGTTGCATCACCTAGGATTACTGTATTTCCATCTGCATCATGGGTTTCTAAATAGTTTTCAAAATTATCATCAGGAATATACGTCTCTCTACAATCTAAACTATAAAATGCTAGCCCTTCTAAAGTCTGCCAATTTTCCATACTGTATATAATATCATCTACTAGAATGCAACGTAAATTGGGATTATCTTCTACTTCAAAATCACTAACTGTTATGTTATTTCCATTTTGGATATTTACTGTTGTTAATTGATTAGAATATGCATATACTTCCTCTAAGAGTACATTTTGAGTAAGGTCTAGACTGGTGATTGTATTGTCATGGCAATAAAGAAGTCTTAGTGCTGTATTTTGTGTGACATCTAGATTGGATATAGCATTGTTTGAACAATTAAGACTCGTTAGTGCCGTATTTTGTGTAACGTCTAAGTCTGTAATATCATTATTAGAAAAACCAAGTTCTTCTAAAGCTAGATTATGAGAGACATCTAGACTTATTAAATTATTAAGATGACAAAACAAAGAAGTGAGCTGTGTATTTTGAGATACGTCAATAGTTATTAGAGCATTAAGTCTACAATTCAATTCTTGTAATGCTATAAAACCTTCTATACCTGTTAAATCTTCAATACCTTGATTACTTACCGATAGGTCTATTACAGATGCTATCGCTGTTGTAGTGACATAGTCATCATTTGCGATGCCGTTACCCATACTTGTTGCATCACCTAGAACTACTGTATTTCCATCTGCGTCATGGGTTTCTAAATAGTTTTCGAAATTATCATCTGGTACATACGTTTCGTGACAATGTTCTCCAAATGATGCAGTAATATCTTTACTCCAAGAACTTAAATAGGTGTCTATGGCTCCAATATCATCTATATTAATACACGTTAAATTGGGATTTCCAGTTGCGTTAAAGTTATTTATGGAGCCATTTGTTCCATTTCGTACATCTAATGAAATCAATGCATTATTTTGCAGATAGACATCATCAAGAGCAATATTGGCTTTTAAGTCTAATGTCAGTATTCCATTATTTTGTACATCTAGATAATTTAAACCTGTGGCATTACTTACATCTAGACTTGTAAATGTATTATCATACGCAGTAAAGCTGATTAAAGAAGTCATTGCTTCGATACCCGTAAGATCTGCTATGTTTTGACTGTGAATATCTACATCAGTATACCCTTCAATAGTACTGGTTAAGACATAATTATCGTTAGTAACACCATTACTAGCTCCCATTGTATCTTCAAGGAACGCTTCAAAATTATCATCTGGTCTATACGTGTCATAGCAATGCTCACTTAAGGAAGTTCCAGGATCTATTTCCCAAGTAGATAAGCTTGGAAGTGTACTATCATCAACATTAATACAAGTAAGGTCATAATTTGCGATTGCTCTAAAACTTTGTATTGCAGCATTATTATCATTTTCTATATTTAAAGAAGTGAGGTTATTATCAGCTAGATCAACGTGTAGTAAGTTCGTATTTGTGCTAAGATCTAGTGTTGCAAATGAATTAGAAACTGCAATTAAATGCGTCAAAACCAGATTGGTAGAGAGGTCCAAGTTTGTTAGTGTTGAATTTCCACTAGTTGTTATTTCTTCAAGCATGCTACATCCAGATACATTAACAGTATTTAGAGCGTTATTCTTTACTCTTAATTGTGTTAGCATAGTACGATTAGATACATCTATACTGGCAAGAGAATTATTATTTAATGTTATTGTAGTTAATTCGCTTAACCCTGTGAGATTAATACTGGTTAAATTGTTTCCATCAGCAAGAAGATTTCTTAGATCAGTATTTGCACTTAGATCTAGTGACACCAAGTTGTTATTATTACAGTTAATATTTCGTAATGCTGTAAACCCTTCTATTCCTGTTAAATCAGAGATGCCTAGATTATCTATAACAAGGGCTGTGATTGTATTTATATTTGATGTGGTGATATAGTCATCATTTAGAATGCCATTTCCCATGTTATTTGCTTCTAAAAAAGTTTCAAAATTATCATCAGGCACATAAGTTTCGCCACAATGTTCACCAAAAGAAGTAGCTGAATCTTTTTGCCAAGTTGATAAAATTGGAAGCGTTACATCATCTACATTAATGCATGTAAGATTGAGATTGCTTTGAGCAGTGAATGTACTGATTTGGGCATTTGCCCCGTTCTTTACATTAAATACACTAAGATTATTTGTATTTGCCCTTAAGATAACTAAACCAGCATTATTAGAGACATCTAATTCGGTGAGTTGGTTAAATTGACATTCGAGAACAGAAAGGTTATCATTATCTCCAAGTTCTAATTCTGTAAGATCATTATCTCCACATACAAGAAGCGCAAGGTTCGTATTAGCACTTACATCTAAACTCGTAAGGTTATTACCTACTATACGCAGTTGTTGTAAGTTCGTGAACTCCTCAATTCCAGTAGCATCACTAATACTTTTATTACTAAGAAAAAGATTCGTGATTGTCTCTACAACACCAAAAGGTATATAATCATCTAGGGGTCCAGAATCATATCCTAAATCTATTAAAGCTTGCTCAAAATTATCATCTGGAATATAGGTGTCTAGGCAAGATGTATCAAATGCATTGTTACTACCAATACTTGTCCAGTACATATCAGAGTATATGACATCATCTACTTTTATACAATCCAAATTAATCGTGTTTATAGTATTAAACGTGATTACGTTCGTATTGTTTCCATTTTGAATCTCTAAAGCTGTTAAGTGGCTATCCTTTCCTTCAAATGTGGTTAAGGCCACATTAAGAGATAAATCTAGACTAGGGAATTCAGTGTCAATGATATGTAATGTTTCTAAAGCTGTTAGTGTACTTACGTTTAGACTCAGCAACGAACGACAAAAAGATAATCGTAGATCTCTTAAATGTATATTGGCACTTACATCTAGATTGTCCATCCCGCTATTTGAAACATTCAATATTTCTAAAGCAGCAAAATCTTCTATTCCTGTAAAGTCTACTATTCCTTGGCTTGATAAGTTTATAGAAGTAACCCCAGAAATATTCGCAGTTGTTACATAATCATCATTTGCAATCCCGTTTCCTAGACCATTGATTTCTAGAAATTCTTCAAAATCATTATCTGGTACATACGTAGAACTGAGAGCACACTCATTGGTTTCTGTACTAATACTATCTGTAAGTGATGTTGTATTAGAAGCATGTACTACTTGGATAGTGCCTATAATTGGTATAAAAATAGATATAAGATATAGGCGTAGGAGGTATTTTTTTTTCATAGACAAGAGGCGTATGATTTGGGTTCATATCATTTGTTGATGCAATGATAGGAATCAGTGTCTTTATGTAGATGAAATAAGAGGTGTCAAAAAGTGGCAGGAGCATTTTTTTTTGTTAAAATTTATTGATTATTAGGTAGTTGTGTTTTTTTTTGAGGTATAGCTAAAAACAATATATGTATGGGATTGTGTACGCTTTAACGCTTTGCTCTCCCTGTGGTCG
>CAKZKZ010000791.1 GCA_937124495.1 uncultured Dokdonia sp.
GTTAATGTTGTATGTATGTTGTAGTGATTTCATTTCTTGTAGAGGTATTATTATCACAATGTAATAGCTTAAAGATGTAATTCTTGATTATTTATTTACATAAATCTATATTTCTTACATATTACATTATTATTTTTTTTGCTAGGAATCTGGCATATAGCTAATCTTGAAATAAGAAAAACGATTAGAATGATAAAGTTTATAATACGTATATTTTTTTTACTATTCCCCTTGACTTTTATACAAGCTCAGGGACTTCCTCCTGTAGTAAACTATACGTCAAATATATATAATGCAGATAACCAAAATTGGATGCTAACTCAAGCTCCAGATAAAACAATTTATGTAGCAAATAATAAAGGGCTGTTAGCTTTTAATGGGGCGCAATGGGATATGTATCCTTCTCCTAATGGAACCATAGTTAGGGGTGTTAAAGCTGTAGATGATAAATTATATACAGGTGCCTACATGGATTTTGGTGTTTGGGAAAAAGATGTTACAGGAGTTTTACAATACACCTCTATTGTAAAAAAGCAACAATTAGTAATGATTGAGGATGAGCATATTTGGAATATAGAGCGTTATGGACAATATGTGCTTTTTCAATCTCTAGATCGTATTTATATATATGACAGTTTAGATGGTAATATAGAAATGATCACTCCTAATGGACAAGTGCTGCGTTTATTCTTAGTGGATGAAGACTTGTTTTTTCAAGTAAAGGATGAAGGGCTTTATACTATAGAAAAAGGACAACCTAATCTTTATAATTCAAGTTCTGTGCTTGTTCAAGAACGTTTGATTAACCTCTTTCGTGTTGAGGGAAAATTAATAGGTGTCACCGCAAATAAAGGATTTTATAGTATAGAGAAAAATCAAACGACACCTTGGGATATCGTTGATAACGAATCTATAAAACAGTATACTGTTTATAGCGCGATTCAACGTAAAAATAAATCTATTGTTTTAGGTACTATTGAAAATGGAATTGTTCAGCTTTCTAAAGACGGAATGTTTGAATATCAAATAAAACAAGAGAGTGGGTTAAATAATAATACAGCACTAGCACTATTAGAAGATATTGATCAAAACTTATGGATTGGTTTAGATGCTGGTATTGATTGTATAAATAGCCAAAGCCCGTTTCATCAATACGCAGATATAAGCGGAAAACTAGGGACGATATATGCCTCGGCATTTGTGAATGGTTATATGTATTTGGGTACGAACCAAGGATTGTTTTATAGATCTGAAGCATCACAATTAGACTTTGTAAGAATGCCAGGAACAGAGGGGCAGGTGTGGAACTTACGGCTTATTGATGGAACTCTTTTTTGTGGTCATAATAATGGAACATATATCATAGAAAATGATAAGCAACAGTTGATTGCTGATATTGAGGGTACTTGGGATATAAAAAAAATCCCAGGAAAAGAGAACCTTCTTCTGCAAGGAAATTATGGAGGTTTATATGTTTTAGAAAAAAGTTCAAATGGATGGCGCATTAGAAATAAAATTGAAAACTTTGTAAATTCTTCTAAACATTTTGAAATTACTAAAGACAATAGAATTCTTGTAAACCATGAATATAAGGGTGTTTTTAACATAAAAACGGATCCTCAATATCAGCAAGCTTTAGAAGTCTTTAAGCACACAGATGTCAATATTGGTGAGCATTCTAGCTTATCAATGTTAGATGATACTGTTTTTTATGCCAATGAAGAAGGTGTTTTTTTATATAATGATAGTGATAGGAGTTTTGTACGCGAAGAAAAGTTAAGTAATGTACTTAGTGAAGATGCTTTTGTTACTGGGAAATTAATTGAAGACGAAGATAAATTGTGGACGTTTACTAAAGAAAACCTTATTGGTATAGCTCGTGATAAGCTAGATGGCGCATACACGATTAAGAAAATATCAATACCATTTAGTTTGCGTAATACTGTTGAGGGATATGAGAGTTTTGTTAAGATAGGCGAAAATGAATATCTGCTAGGAACTTCTAATGGCTTTATTATTGTAGATATTTCTAAAAATGAAAATAGAATTCAAGAGTATAAAATTAATCTAAAATCTGTTGCTGTTCATAGATTAGCAGAAGAAGCTAGATTAATGCCTTATAAAGAAAGTGTGGAGTTTCTATCTTACGATAATAATATCAATTTTTCTTATGGAGTTCCTGAATATGATAAATTTCAGATAACAGAGTATTCGTATATATTGGATGGATTATATGATTCTTGGAGTTCATGGACATCCAATTCAAGTATAGATTTTGAAAATTTACCACACGGATCATATTCATTTAAAGCAAAAGCTCGTGTAGGAGGTAAAGAAACAAGTAATGAAATACTATATGATTTTACAATTGCACGTCCTTGGTATTTATCTAATGTAGCCATAGGAGTGTATGTTATACTCACTATATTATTATTTATGACATTAAATTGGTTCTATAAACGATATTATAAGAAGCAACAAGAATTAGCACTTGACCGCACCAAAAAAGACATGGAACTTAAGGCTATGGAGAGTGAAAAACAGATTGTAGAATTGAATAATGCTAATCTTAAGCAAGACATTGATGCACGTAACAGGGAGCTTGCTGTTTCTACGATGAATATGATTAATAAAAGTAAGACACTTAATGCTATTAAAAGTGCCTTGTTAAAAACTGAGAAAGTTGAAGATATAAAAGCAATCATATCTTTGGTGGATAAGACGATTGAAAATGAAGAAGATTGGAATTTCTTTGAAGAAGCGTTCAATCATGCTGATAAAGATTTTTTCAGAAAGGTGAAGGAGATACATTCTTCCTTAACAGCAAATGACTTAAAATTGTGTGTGTATTTACGATTAAATATGTCTTCAAAAGAAATTGCACCACTTTTAAATATCTCATCACGTAGTGTCGAGATAAAACGTTATAGATTACGTAAAAAACTTGATTTATCAAGGGAAGTCAATTTAAATGACTACTTCATCAACCTTTAGTCTATACAACACATTCCATTTAAAACTCAACATAAGTACAACATTGGTATAGTTTTGTTAAAAAAAGTAGAATTATGCTAATTTCATTTTTTTAGCCAATAGCCCGTAAATAAAGGGGTGTATTACTGTTTTTTTGGTAATATGACAATAAATACGGTTAAAAATTGAAGTGTATGTTTTTTGTATAGGGGTTATTTGAAGAATCTTCAGTATTTGAGCCTAAATTTGAGAATATTAGAATTGGGTAGAATACGCTATTCATAGTAACCACCATTATATAGTACATGTAGACAATTTACAGTTGTACTGTAAAATTAATTTCAAAAAGATAATAATTGTCAATTGTCAACGAATAATTAGGGGTTACTATATAATAAGTATGTTTTATCAAACTCTAAGAAAACAGTTTAATACTTTTTAAATATACTATTATGAAAAAAATTACTTTACTATTATTTTTTGCTTTACTCGGAGGAGGGACAATGCAAGCCCAAAACTTACTTACCAACGGTGATTTTGAAGGAGGAATGACTGTATGGGAAGGAAATGGGTTTAATGTACAAACTGATGGTGGAAATAGTTTCAACTTCGTAGACGTTGCTAGTGCAGGTGATCCATTTGCTGTAAACTTAAGTCAGCGTGGGATTAACATTAACCAAGGTCAAACTTTTACATTAACATTTGATGCTTCTACAGATACAACAACAGGGAGTCGTACTATGCTTGCAGGGATAGGTCTTTTCGTAGATCCATTTACAAATCAAAGTGAAGAAGTGACTGTAACTGAAAATACGCAAACATTTACTTTAGAACTTGTAGCAAACTTTACCTCTACCGATAGTCGTGTATTATTCGACATGGGAGCAGCTACAGGAATTGTAGTCATTGATAATGTTACTCTTACTTTAAATGAAGATCCAGGAGGGGGAGATGAATTATTAGAGAATGGTGATTTTGAAGCAGGAATGACTGTATGGGAAGGAAATGGTTTTAATGTACAAACAGATGGAGGAAACAGTTTTAACTTTGTAGATGTTGCAAGTGCTGGTGAGCCTTTTGCTGTCAACTTAAGTCAAAGAGGAATTAACATTAACCAAGGACAAACTTTCACATTGACATTTGATGCATCTACAGATGCAACAACAGGGAGCCGTACTATGCTTGCAGGAATAGGTCTTTTTGTAGACCCATTTACAAATCAAAGTTTGGAAGTGACTGTAACTGATGAAACACAAACATTTTCATTAGAACTTGTAGCTAACTTTACTTCTACAGATAGTCGTGTATTATTTGATATGGGAGCAGCTACAGGAATTGTAGTAATTGATAATGTTTCTTTAGTATTAGGTACTGGGAATACTGATCCTGTTTTGCCGACAGTAGCAGCTCCAACACCACCAAATAGAGCTCCAGAATCTGTGTTTTCTCTTTTTAGTAATGCGTACACTCCACAGCCAGATGTAGTTTTTGGTGCTTTTGGAGTAGGAACTCAAGATATCACGACGATTCAAATAGAAGGAGATGATACGCAACAGATCGCTTTAAATCAACCAGCTGCAGAATTTCTATTAGTAGATTGGGGTC
>CAKZKZ010000792.1 GCA_937124495.1 uncultured Dokdonia sp.
ACTATTAAAGGTAAATAAAGAAGGAACTGCTTGTGTAATTGTATGTCCAAGGTTTTCTATAAGTTTCCATACTTTTGGATTACTCCCTGTCGCAATAATGAGCGTATCACAGGTAAAGTTATTTTGAGACGTTTTTAAAAACCATCGATGTTCTTCTTTATGTATTTTTTGTACAGAGTGATTTTTATACACTTCAACACCTAATTGATCTGTCTCCTTTAAAAAGCAATCTATAATAGTAGAGGAAGCATCAGAAACAGGAAACATACGACCATCTTCTTCTATTTTAAGAGTAACCCCACGTTCTTCAAACCAAGCAATAGTGTCTCCTGTCATAAATGTATGAAAAGGACCTAAGAGTTCTTTCTCTCCACGAGGGTAATTTTTTGACAACTCTTTTGGAATAAACTCAGCATGTGTGACATTACATCGACCACCACCAGAAATACGAACTTTTGTTAATACCTCTTTTCCTCTTTCTAAAATTAAAATAGAAGCATCTGGGCATTTGGAAGCGCTATTGATTGCTGTAAAAAACCCAGCAGCGCCTCCTCCTATAATAATGATGTTTTTATGTATGGGTATTGTTTCCAAAAATGTATTTTGTGCAAATATACTTTTCAATTTTTGAAGTATATAACGTAACCGCTTTTTTAAAAAACAACTTGTTTATAACCAAACAATACAAGTAATAATAATGTAGTAACATTTCTCAAAAAATTATAATCTATTACACTTTTGATAATTAGAGACAATTCTTTTTACTGACTCGTCAAAAAAAGCCTTTAAAATTTGACATAAAACCATATAAAAAGCCTGTTAAACACGAAAACGTTTTCGTAACTTTAACGCTATATTCTTGTTGTGTTAACGTAAATTTTACATAAATTAGATGTTTATAACGTGAATAAAACACTAAATTTTTAAACTAAGCAAACTAATTTAAACAAGAATCTTATGAAGAAAGTATTACTTAAAAGTATGCTGCTGTTTGTCGCGGTTCTCTTTGCGGGAATTTCAACTGCTCAGACAGTGTCTGGGACAGTGACCGAGGAAAGTGGTCCTCTACCGGGTGCAAACGTAATTGTAAAAGGCACCCAAAATGGTGCTACTACCGACTTTGACGGTAACTACACTCTTAATAATGTAGCAAGTGATGCGACACTCGTATTTAGTTATGTAGGGTATTCTACACAAGAGATTGCTGTAGGAGGAAGAAGCACAATAAATGTAGCATTAGCTACTGACAATGCACTTGATGAAGTAGTTGTTATTGGATATGGTACCACAACGATTAAAGATGCAACGGGATCTGTTTCTGTTGTAAAATCAGAAGACTTTAACCAAGGGGTTATTGCTTCTCCAGAACAATTAATTCAAGGTAAAACTGCTGGGGTTCAAATTTCAGAATCATCTGGAGAGCCTGGAGCTGGTATTGCTGTAAACATTAGAGGTTCAAACTCTATACGTTCTAACAACAATCCTTTATTTGTAATTGATGGAGTACCATTAACTACAGATGGAGCACCTGCAGCAGGAGATATCGCTTTTGGTGGTGGTAATTCTCGTAACCCATTAAGTTTCTTAAACCCTAACGATATTGAAAGTATTAACGTACTTAAAGATGCATCAGCAACAGCTATCTATGGTTCACGTGGTGCAAATGGAGTTGTTATCATTCAAACAAAAGGAGGAAGAGGAAATTCTAAAGGTACTTGGGAATTAAATTCTTCTGTAAGTGTTTCTACTACTGCAGATAGATATGACTTATTAAACGCTACTGAGTTTCTAGAGGCATTACCAGATTTCGGCGGAAATGTTTCAGAAGTTAACCAAGGTGCTTCTACAGATTTTCAAGATGTAATTTTTAGAACAGCATACTCAAGAAGAACAGATTTAAGTTATTCTAAAAGTTATACTGGTGGTAATGCAAGAGGATCTATTTCTTACAGTAACCAACTTGGTGTTGTAGAAAGTGCAGGTCAAGAACGTCTTTCTGGACGTGTAAATGCACAACATAAATTCTTTGATGACAAATTAACATTAAGTTTCCAAGGTTCTTTTTCTAGAGTAAATGATAGTTCTGCACCATTAAGTGGAACTGCAGGATCAACAGGAGATTTAATAGGGGCTGCTATTACAACAAATCCTACATTTCCTAATAATGTAGATCTTGATTTTACTGGAAACTTACTAAACCCTGCTAACTTATTAGAGTACTACCAGAGTAAATCTAATTCAGAAAGATTTTTAGCCAACTTATCTGCAGATTATAAAATTACAGATGATTTTAGTGCAAAAGTAACAGTAGGTTACGATGATTTTCAAGCAGAAACAACTGCGGCTTTCGCCCCTTTAGTAAGAGGAATCAATAGAGTATCTGATAATGGTCAAGGATCATTCAATACGTTTAATCAACAAAATTCGCTTTTAGAAGCTACTTTAAACTACAAGAAAGAATTCGGAAAATCTAAAATAGATGTATTAGCTGGTTTTTCTTATCAAGAATTTGAAAGAACAGGAATCAATGCAGGTGGATGGGGATTCAACACAAACAACCTTGATGAAATGGCAGGTTTATTGAGAAATCAATACTTTGCTGTTGCTAATACAATTCAAGGAGATTTCCAACAGTTTGCATATGACACTAATGGAGGATCTTTTGTAAACAGACTTTTATTAAACGAAGGTACTACAGCAACAGAAGGATTAGCCACTGGATTTACAAGAAACATCCGTTCTTACTTTGGTGACACATTTGACAACACAGATGAGCTTCAATCATTCTTTGTAAGAGGTAATTATAACTATGATGGTAAATATTTATTTACAGCAACAGTAAGAGCCGATGGTTCTTCAACGTTTGGACCATCTAATCAATATGGATATTTCCCTTCTGCGGCTTTCGCTTGGCAGTTAAGTGAGGAAGATTTTGTAGGAGATAATGTATCTACGCTTAAATTACGTTTAGGAGCTGGACTTGTAGGTAATCAACAAGGATTAGGATATGCTCAATTTTTAAGAAGAACTCGTTTTGGAGGTCTTGGTATTAGTGATAACGGGTCAATCAATAACCCAGGTACTGTATTTGTTGGAAACAACAATGAAGAACTTAAATGGGAAGAAACATTTGATGTGAATGTTGGTATTGATTTTGGATTTAACAATGACAGATTCAATGGTACTTTTAATGTATACCGTAAAGAGACAAACGACCTATTATTAAATAGAACTGCTGCAGCTCCTGCTGTACAAGGAATTCCAGCAATCTTCCAAAACCTTGAAGATGGTGTTGTAATCAATCAAGGTGTTGAACTTCTATTAAATTATGATTGGATAGATACTGATGATTGGAATTTCTCTACATCGTTTAATATTTCATATAACGACAACAAAGTAGAAGACGTAATTAATGTTATTGATACAGGAGCGATTAACGGTAATGGTTTAACAGGTGCATTTGCACAACGTCTACAGGCGGGACAACCATTATTCTCATTCTTCATGGCTGAATTTACAGGATTTGATGACAATGGATTCCCTACCTATAGAGATGTAGATGGAGATGGTATTGGTGATCCAGATGCTGATAAATTCTTTGTAGGAGAAGATGCTCTTCCAGATGTTAATGCTGGTTTATCATTAAATGCTTCATACAAGAGATTTGATCTTTCTGCATATTTTGCAGGGCAATTTGGTTTCTCTGTATACAACGCAACAGCAAATGCATTTTTTACTGCTGGAGGTATAGGAATAGCTAAAAACGTTACACAAGCTGCGATTACTAGTGGCGAAGATGCTGCTGCTACAACAGCTG
>CAKZKZ010000793.1 GCA_937124495.1 uncultured Dokdonia sp.
CTTTTTCTATTTCGTCATCCATTACTTTGTTTTTAATTCTAATAAATAGGTTATAAATGAAGCTTCCAACGCATCAAACCGCATAAAGAAGTCTTTGTAAAAAGGTTTAATCACTATGATTTCTTCAAGTTTTTTATAGTTGTAGCGTATGTTGCGCCGTTTTTGTTTGTAATAATATGCGATGGTCTGATAGTTCATCTCTACATGTTTAATCAGTAAATAGTAACAACACATCCGGGCATCCCTAGCATTTTGATCTTGCGCCTGACAAAAGTCAGTACCTAAGAAACCAAACTCTTTTTTTGCACGTCCATTTAAAAAATGAATGATAAGCGTTTGTTTCTCTGAGTCATCTAAAAGGGTTTTTGCAGATGTCATTCCGTGAATCATCACAGTAGCTCTTGCAACCCCAAATTTGGAAACTAACTCTTGTACCCGTATGTCAAGCAAACCATAAATGGTCAGATTCTCTTTCGATATGTCCTTTTGCTTATTCATAGTTTCAAACTACATCATTATGATATCCGATATTCAATTCTATGCAATTACTACTTGGTTAATTCTCACATGGCTAGCTACCTAGTAATGCTCCACTAGAGTGATCAATAAATGGTTAATAAAAACACACCTAACTACCCACTACGGAGATCGTGTAGCGATAGCTAAAAAAGGAAGTTCTTGTAATACAGTACTTTCCAAGAGTTGTTACCTTTGAAAGTGGAAAAGTAATCCCACGTTTTCTTAGGGTAGAGCGAAGTACATTTTTATGTTTTTTCTCATCAATAAAACGTTGTAAGATGTCTTCGTACTGACTCTTTTTCTGCGTATCAGGCTTCGGGCTTATTGCTTTTTCTGTAGATGTATGTCCTTTATGCTCCTTGTGAATCTCTTTTAGGTGTTTAATATCCGTAAGGATTTCAGCATCTAACTTTTGTAATTGATTCTCTAATTCTTGAGTATCTTGATCCTCTACATTCTTTTCCAAAGCAAGCATCTTTTTAAAAACACCGATCTTATCTTGAATATCGCTAGGCAACAACAGGATTTCTAATGCGTGTTTATCAATATATAATTCATGTGTGATCTTTTTCATAATGAAAGTATTATGCGATTTGTAATTCGTTTTTGTTCAGTAAATTCTCAACACCACTTGATAGTAATGCCGTAGCGAGTGAAGTGGCTAACACGATTCCTAATGTCTTTCCAAGTTCTGCGCCTTTAGGAATACCAAACTCAAAACCTTTTTTGGTATCTGAATTTCTTCCTAGATTGTAATACAAAAGCGCTTCGGCAAGCCCAATGGCGAGTCCAGCTCCTGTGATAATGAGCATTTTTTTATTTGTTGTCATTTGCTTCTATTCTTTTAGTAATGTCTTTAAACTTCTGTTTTAGCGTACCTTTTCCTTTTTCAGCTAGGGTTTCATTCATTTCAAAAACACTCACTACCTTTTTATGGATACTTAAACTCACTCGTTTTAATTGATTTATTTTTTGTGGATCATCTCTAAAGCGTTCTGGAAGTAAATTTGCAATAGCATTGATATGCCCATACACCTTATCATAGACCGTTTTTGGAATCGTTGGAGTTTTCTTTTTCGCACTTTTTCGAGTCGTGCCTCTTTTTCTACATTCCTCTACCTCTTTCTGCAATGCCTCTAATTTGCTCAGGGTGGGTATGCCAGGTTTTTTCTTAATAGGTTTTTTTCGAGTTTTAGGCTTTTTAACCACCACCTTCTTTTTCTTTTTTACATTTTTAGGTTTAGGTTTAGGTATAGGTTTTGTTTGCTTTTTTGGTTCCACTACTTCTTTGGAAGAAACCACCACTTCGATACATGGTTTTTCTTCTTTAGTAATAGCCTCTGGATATACATCGGCGACCATTTCTAAAATGAGTGTCGCACTTTCTTTCGTAGCTTCTATAAAATCCTGTTTGTCTTCTGCCGTTTTATACTCTTCAATGAGTTTTTGAATTTCACTTTTAATATCCTTATTAAGGATTTTAGTCAAATCAAGGGCTTCTATCTGTTCTATCTGTGTCATAATTATGCGCTTGTTGGGTTTAGACTTAGTTGTAGCTTTACTAATTTTAAAATTCGTAGACGCTCGTTTTCACGAATTCGAATGGCCTGTTTGCTTAAAAGAGGTATTTCTTTACCTTTTGATTCCTTAATTTCGGATGCCTTCGTTTTCTCTTTTCGATGCTTCTCTAAGATTTCAAATAGCAAGCTATCCGCTTGTTTAGCTAGGATGTCATCTACGGTAAAATGCTGGGTTTGCTTTTTTATAAGTGCATATCCATCAGTAAGTACTAATGGGCTTCCTGTTTGATGTATAATCTCTTGTTGATGAGTAATAGGAATATCCTTCAGCTCATTTGGTTTTATATCTTTTAATCTATACATAGTCATTCTGTTTAATAATTAATTGCTATCTAGGTCTAGCAAACTCTTGTTTGTAATGGGGTAGTAAACTCTTAAAAAAAGCATTAGCTTCTTGGGTGTTGGTATAATGGATAGAACAGTTTTGAGCGCTTCCATCTATATTAAAACAGCGATACCGATAATACTGAATAGGGCGCTCCACATCACTAATATCAACTTCTATCCAACGAAGAATGAGTGTATCTTTATGAAACTTTGAAGTCATTATCTGAAATTCAAAACACGACTCTTTACAACTTTTATCAATGATTACTGCCTGATCCCATAGTTTTTCTATACTCTGTTTAGATATTTTCATAAGACTTTTGTTTTTTTAGTGTATTCCAGTAAGATGCGCGATACTTCTTTCACCGCGTGATCTATGGAATAGCTTTGATTAAACAGTAGGGCATCAGGAGTAGCTTCCATATATGCCTTGGGTATCGTATCATCGATTTTCCCTAATCCATTAGGTATATTCAGCCCGCAATAATCGGCTAAGGCAATGAGTCCTTTAAAGCCATTATATCGGAAATAACGAGGGTCACTCCCAAGCACCAGAAGTTGATTGACATCTAATGGGGCTTCAAAGCGTTTAACTCTAATGACCGATACAATGGTATGTAGCCCGAAAGAAGTGCCTAATAGTACATCGATGGCAACCCCTATATGACAACTCTCTAAATACTCGGTTAGTAAAGCAACCGCGATCCCCACGTAATACAAGCTGTCTCCTTGTATGTTGGCATTTGCCCCTGCCAATAGGGTCAAGGTAAGAGTAGGTTTAGATGCCGATTTATTTTCAAAATAAAGATGGGTGTTTTTAACCGTAGTCGCCTTGTCTTGATGCAGTTCTATTTTAAGTTGGTGCAAGAATTTTTCTAACGCACTACTTCCTTTGGCTAATGGCAGTTTATATAACCCCATCATCGCACGATCAAAAGAAAACACACCCAATCCCTTGCTGTTAGCACTAAGCTGTGGGCGTTTTAATAATTGATCTTCTACCAAATTGGTATAACGATCAAGCTCCTTTTGGATTTTAGGGGCGATGACATCCAAAAGTTCCATCTTCCCAAAATAGCGATGCTCTTCTAAATCCTTCATAGATGTTGGCGGGGGACTCCCATACCAAGTACTTGACTTAACAACTCGTGCTTTAGCATTTTTAGCAATCATCTCTAGGGTTTGTTGATTGTCTAAAAAAAGCGACTTGCACTGTTTTTCCACAAATTCATGATAGCCTGTAGGACTCCCAAATTGGATGTATTGAAAGCGTTGCTTTTTATAAGGACGGGTATGTATGATAGGAGCTTTAGACACGGCGCGCATACTCTTTTGAAAACTCTGTTTTAGCCTCAGCAGATTTGTAGGTATTTACAAAGCCATCATAGCCAATTTCTGCTTTGATCTTTTTCGCTTTTTCCTTATTCATTACCCAGAAATAACTCTCTAAAGCATCGTGCAAGGTTTTACCATGATCATATCTGGTAAATCGATGATCATCGTCATCCGTGATACCCATTTCGCGAACCATTTCAAGCACGTAAGAGCGTTGTAAGTTCAACATCGTACGAAGGGTCATAATATCTTCGGTAGTATCATCCCCAGCATCTTTCGCCTCATAGCGTAAAATGGCTGTACGAATGGCTTGACAATGTGCTACAAGGGTTGGGTAAATAAGGGCTTTTTCTAAACGTTCATTAAAACCTACATGGTAGATACATCCACTAAATCGATCAATAAG
>CAKZKZ010000794.1 GCA_937124495.1 uncultured Dokdonia sp.
TAGCCCTTGCAGAAAGTGTTGGAAGTGCTGCTAGTTTTATGTTTCTAGATGGTGAAAATATGTATGTACGTGGGATTGAGATCTCAGCAAATCATGTGAAGAGTAAACGTGACGGAATGGTCTATGCAAAAGCAACTTTTATACATAAAGGGCGTACCACCCAAGTGTGGAATATAGATGTTGTAGATGAAGAAGATGTACTGATTTCAAAAGTAAAATTGACCACGATAGCATTACCTAAAAAATAATGACAGAAGCTTCTTTTTTTGAACATATCACGCAACAATTTGAAGATGCGCTTCCCTTTGTAGCGTATAGAAAACCTCAAAGTAGTCGTCTTCATAGTTTCTATCAGGAAGATGATACCATACATGAAATCAATGATTTTACAGAGAGTGGATTTGTCTTTGCTCCTTTTAATGATGCCAAAAAAACCAATATCATACCAGATAGATATCACATACAATGTGACTTTACAGCATCAAGTATTTCTCAAAATAATTCAGAAGTAGTACTTCCTGAAGAAGAGTTGTCTGAGATGCAGGCACATTTTAAATTGGTGCAAAAGGGAATTACAACCATAAAAGAAGGGGGATTAAAAAAAGTTGTGCTTTCGCGAAAGCGTACTTTTCCAGATGCATTGCCAAATCCCATTGCTGTTTTTCAAAAGTTATTACATAGCTATACTGCTGCTTTTGTATATATCTGGTACCATCCTAAAATAGGATTGTGGTTAGGAGCTACTCCAGAAACATTGTTACAAGTAAAAAATAGAACGTTACATACCATGTCTCTTGCAGGTACTCAAAGGTATGTGTCTAATGCCAAAAGTTCTGGGGGTTCTAAAGAGAAAGAAGAACAACAACTAGTTACAGATACGATTGTGTCTCGATTAAAATCACTCACAAATGATCTTACCATTGGCGAAATAGAAAATCATCGTGCAGGAAATTTATTGCATTTAAAAACAGCCATTTCAGCACATCTAGATGAAACTACCGTGCGTTTACAAGAAATTATTAAAGCGCTGCATCCTACACCTGCAGTTTGTGGGCTTCCTATAGAAAATGCAAAAACATTTATTACAGAAAATGAAAACTATGATCGTTCTTATTATACAGGCTTTTTAGGCGAATTAAATCTGAAAAGTGAAACCAATCGATCTAAAACACGACGTAACGTAGAAAATCTTGCGTATCGAAGTGTAAAGAAAAACACTCATCTTTTTGTGAATTTACGTTGTATGGAACATACAGCTAAAGGAACTCAAATATATGTAGGCGGCGGAATTACTGCAGCGAGTATCCCAGAAGCAGAATGGGAAGAAACGAGACATAAATTAGAAACCATGGGTCGGGTTTTGTTTTAATATATGATACTGAATTATGCATAAAGAGTCGTATTTTTATACTATTACATGAAGCACTCAAAAATACCTGTAGCACAATCTATCGTTAGTCTTTGCCTAAGTAAAGGAATAACACAAGTGGTTATTTCTCCTGGCTCGCGCAATGCTCCATTAACGATCGAGTTTACCAAAAACTCAGCCATTAAAGCGTATAGTATTGTAGATGAGCGTTGTGCCGCTTTCTTTGGTTTAGGGATTGCGCAGCAAACAAGAAAACCAGTAGCATTGGTATGTACTTCAGGAAGTGCATTACTCAATTACTATCCAGCCATAGCAGAAGCTTTTTATAGTGACATCCCACTTGTAGTGATCAGTGCAGATAGACCTGTAGAACGTATTGATATAGGAGATGGGCAAACCATTAGACAAAAAAATGTGTTTGAAAATCATATTATGTATTCTGCCAACTTGTACTCTGAAATTGTTCCTGTAGAAACGATTACGGATAAACATCTCAATCAAAAAATAGTAGAGAGTAGGCGTCATAATGAGCAAGAGATTAATAAAGCGCTTAATATGGCTATTGAACATAGTGGTCCAGTACATATTAATGTTCCTTTTTATGAGCCGCTTTATGAAATGATTGAAGAAAAAACGGTGACACCTATACATGTAGCTCCACGTCCTATAGAACAAGAAATTACAGATATAGCGCTACAACCTTTTGTTGATATCTGGAATACAAGTTCTCGTAAAATGATATTAGTAGGGGTAAACCCTCCTAATGTATTAGATAAAGAGATTATACATTGGTTGGGTGCAGATCCTTCTGTAATTGTTTTTACAGAAACAACATCAAACATAGAACATCCAGATTTTTTTACGCGTATAGATAATATGATAGGTTCTCTTGATGATGATGGATTTAAACAATTGCAACCTGATATTTTGCTCACATTTGGAGGCATGATCATTTCAAAAAAGATAAAATCTTTTTTGCGTAATTATCAACCTAAACATCATTGGCATATTGATGTTAAAAAAGCATATAACACTTACTTTTGTTTAAATAAACATTTTAAACTTACACCTAATGTATTCTTTAATAGTATTATACCCGCTTTATCTCAAAGCATAAGTGAATATAAGATTCACTGGTTAGCGATACGAACTAAAAGAGATCAATTACATACATCATACATAGAACAGATGCCTTGGTGTGATTTTAAGGCATTTAATCATATCCTTTCTTCCATTCCTAATCATTCTATGTTACAGATTGGAAATAGTAGTGCTGTGCGTTATGCACAATTATTTAAGATAAACAAAACATTTTCAGTGTATTGTAATAGAGGAACCAGTGGTATCGATGGTAGTACAAGTACAGCCATAGGAGCTGCAGTAGCAATACAATTACCTACAACATGTATTACAGGCGATTTGAGCTTTTTTTATGATAGTAATGCTTTGTGGAATGACTATATACCTCCAAATTTTAAAATTATAGTTATAAATAATAGTGGTGGCGGTATTTTTAGAATCTTACCAAATAGAGATAAAAACACAGATAATTTTGATACATTTTTTGAAACTACGCATCAATTAACTGCAAAAGAATTATGTGCTATGTATGGCTTTAACTATCTAAAGGCTACCAATGAAGAAGAGTGTATAATAGCAAAAGATAAATTATATGCATCTAATAGGCAACCTACATTGCTAGAAATCTTCACACCGCGCAAAATCAACGATGAAGTGCTATTAAACTACTTTAAACACATCAAATAAAAAAAAGATTGGTTAAGTATTAGAAAATATTTTATCTTTAAGAACAATAAATTTTTAAACCAACAAGTAACTTTATCATTATGAGCAAAAGAGACGATCTCATCGCAAAATATGCAGATGATTTAAAAAACAAATGTGGAATGACTCCTGATATGGATCTTCTTACAAAAGTAACTATAGGTTGCGGACCATCTATTTATAACGCTGATGCAGCAACGGTATCTGGAAGTGATGAAGCAGAACTCGCTACTGTGAAAAATAATTTTTTAATTAAAAAATTAGGACTTAGCGATGGACCAGAATTAGATAGTGCTATTGCTAGTGTTATTGAAACTTACGGAAAATCTAACCGTAATAAATATCGTGCAGTTGTATATTACATGCTTACACAGCATTTCAAAAAAGAATCTGTATATAATTAATAGGCTACTTAACTAACCAACCTATTTTTTAAAACGCTTTGACTTATTATGAAGTCAAAGCGTTTTTTGATGGAACTAATCGTATTTTTGCATCATATTTATTTTATATGTTAGAAATAGGAAAATACCATACAATGAGAATTGATAGAGAGACAGAACCTGGTCTCTTCCTATCTAATGAAGCTGGTGATGATGTGCTATTACCTAATAAATATGTTCCTGAAGAGTATAAAATCTGGGATGAGTTAAATGTATATGTATACCTTGATCATGAAGAGCGACCAGTAGCAACAACTTTAAAACCCTATATAGAACTTAATAGTTTTGGATATTTACGTTGTACTACAGTTTCGAAAATTGGTGCTTTTTTAGATTGGGGATTAGAAAAAGAACTCTTTGTACCATTTGCGCAACAAGCAAGACCTATGAAAGTAGGAAGTTGGTATATCGTGTATATGTACGTAGATGAAAAAACAAATCGACTTGCTGCTACAAGTAAGACCATAAAATATCTATCAAATGATATTAATGATCTTGGAGAAGAGAATGCACTTAAAAAGTTTGACAAAGTACAGGTGCTCATATCTCATATCACAGATCGTGGCGCCAATG
>CAKZKZ010000795.1 GCA_937124495.1 uncultured Dokdonia sp.
AGCTTATAAAGATAGAAAAGAGCAAGTTATCAAACACGCGCAACAAGGAGGCTCATTTATTTTAAACACTGAAGCTGCTACCACAGAAGAAGTATTAAATTATATAAGAATAGCAAAAATAACAACGTCACGAATTGATGAAAATTCTGATTCTAGTATCCTTTATGTTGATAGTGTCCCTCGTTCAGGTGTATATGCTGCTATCACAGAAGAAGAGGTGCAGAAATACAATGCATTAGCAAAAAAATACACAAACAATCCTAATCAAAAAGTAAAAACAAAAGATCGCAGAAAGCTATATCACGTATATGTACATATGACTAAAAATCAGCGTATGGCAGCCGAACCGTACCCTGTACTACCTCCAAGTAAAGTATCAAAAAATGGAGGGCTTGTAGGGGTAAGAGGTCTTTCCCTAGAAGACAGAAATTCTTTTAATACATCTATACTAGATCCCTCTCAAAAAACGATTCAGGAAGATGCTCGCTACTATTACAATCACAGACACATTTCTACTGCCGAAGCCAAAGAATTGATAGCAAATACCCCTGATATTAAACAAAGAACAAAACCTTCTAAAACATTTGGGCAGCCTATTATATTCTTATATACTTCAGATCTCTTTGAGCCATCTCCTAGACCTACAGCGACAAACATCATTGCACACATTAAAGTTTCCAATAGACATCAGTCACAATTTTATTACGGAAGTGAAAAAATCACCTATGAGGAAGCACTTAAACTCGTCAGAAAAAATCGTTCATTACAAGTAATCACCACGATAAATGAACAAGAGCAATATCAAACTAAAATTTCTAAAGCCTA
Organism: uncultured Dokdonia sp.; assembly: GCA_937124495.1. GTDB lineage: Bacteria > Bacteroidota > Bacteroidia > Flavobacteriales > Flavobacteriaceae > Dokdonia. The sequence continues at coordinate 826 of CAKZKZ010000795.1, forward strand.
GTTCTTTTTAGATATAAAAACAAATTCATATCAGACGCTATACAACCTACCTCACGTAGGTTGTGTTGTTTTTATACCTTTTCATCTCATATCCATAAGAATTCATCCGCTGTGTTTTTTATATATTTACAGAGAGTCACTCCTATGAAACTTGATTAATCATCTTGTTGAATTCAATAACTATTACACATAACATCATTCATCATGACATCTAAATCCATATTTCTTTCTGTTTTTCTGGTATTTGCTTTCGCGAAAGCGGTCTCAGGACAAATCAAAACACCTCCTACATACACTACAATTTCTCCACAACTCGCTGCACAAGTAGATTCCGTATTTATAGATACTGACAAAGCAGATCATCCTGGAGCAGCTTTGGGCATCTTTAAAGATGGAGAAATTATCTATGCAAAAGGGTATGGCTATGCCAATTTAGAATATGACATTCCTATCTCATCTACCTCTGTATTTAGGATTGCCTCTACCTCAAAACAATTTACAGCAGCCTGTATAGTCTTGCTTGCACAACAAGGAAAATTATCATTAGATACCACACTAGACACCTTCTTCCCTGCATTTCCAAGCTATGCAAAAACAATCACGGTAAGACACCTCCTGAATCATACCAGTGGTATACGTGATTATCTTGTACTTGCTTCTCTCAGCGGATTAGGTGACGAAGATTTTTATGAAGATAAAGATGTTATGAAATGGCTTATCAACCAAAAAGAACTTAATTTCAATCCTGGTGATGAGCATTTATATAGCAATTCTGGATACTGGTTACTTGGACAAATTGTTCAAGAAGTAACAAAAACAACGATGGCGGAATATGCCATGAAGGAGATTTTCAAGCCTCTAGGTATGAACAATACACATTTTCATAATGATTATACCGCCATTGTAAAAAATCGTGCTTCTGGATACTATCCTAAACGAGAAGGAGGTTTTCAAATTAGTATGACCACACTTAATATGATAGGTGATGGAGGCATATTTACAACCATAGAGGATTTAAAAAAATGGGATGATGCTTATTATGATTCTAAAATCCTTACAGCTGATTTCTGGAAAACGATGACAACTACGACGATCCTTAATGATGGAACACCTAACGAGTATGCTTCAGGTTTAGAAGTAGGTGAATATGATGGTCATAAAATCATAAGCCATGGCGGTGCATTTGCAGGGTTTCGTGCTCAGAAATTTCAATTTCCAGATGATCATTTTACGGTTGTTGTTCTTGCAAATAGAGGAGATGCAAATCCTAACGAACTCGCTTCCAACGTGACTGATTTATTTTTAGATCCTATTGAAAAACCTGCTAGTAATGAAGGTGCAAACGGTACTGTTTCTAACTCCGCTTTCGCGAAAGCAAAACCGATACAACTCCCACTATCTGATCTTAAAAAACTAGAAGGGTCTTATTGGGGGGGCGATTCAAAAATAAGTAGAAACCTCACGATAGTGAATGATACGCTGGTCTATGATCGTGGACGCGGGAGAGTAACAAAAATGGAACCTATTTCAAAAAATACGTTTAGATGGATAGGCCCTGATATCCCTATCATTCTCACTTTAGATAATCCAAATTCGCCTTCGAGTTTTACATTAGAAATCCCAGGGCAAGGGGTTTCTAGTTTTCAAAAGTATGAGCCCATAACACAACTTACTCCAGAGCAAATACAACAATATGGAGGTGATTATTATAGTAAAGAATTAGATGTTACCTACACCTTCAAAAAAGAAGACAACGGATTAATGTTATATATCAATGGAGAATCTCTTGCCGCAGTAGAACCTATTATGAAGGATCGATTTAATGTAGCTGGATATATTATATTTGATTTTGCAAAAGATCAACAAGAATTTAGAGCTTCTGCTGGGCGTGTTCAAAACATGCACTTTATAAAGAAATAAGTAGTAACATACCCATGAATAAACCAGCATGAGCCAAGTCCTTTCAAAACGCATTGAATCTATAGATATTCTGAGAGGGCTTGTGATGATTCTCATGGTGTTGGATCACGTGCGTGATTTTTTTCACATCAATGCTTTTGCTGGAAACTACCCTGAAAATTTAGAATCAACAACACTTGCTTTATATTTCACACGGTTTATTACCCACTATTGCGCGCCCGTATTTGTGTTTTTAGCGGGAACTTCGGCTTTTCTATATGGACTAAAAAACACAAAAAAAGCACTTTCAAAATTTCTAATAACGCGAGGTATATGGCTTATTATCGTAGAGATTATCATTATTAATCTCTTATGGTGGTTTGATATCACCTATGGAATGATTAACCTACAAGTCATTTGGGCTATTGGATTCTGTATGATTGCTTTAGGCATACTCATTTATCTTCCTAAAAAAATACTGCTTGTGCTTGGTCTTCTTATTGTAGTAGGGCATAACTCGCTTGATGGTATTAGTTTTCCTGATGAAAACCCACTGTCTATCGTATGGAAACTATTTCACCAATTAGGTTGTATTTCTATAGGAGGAGGTCGTTTAATTTGTTTTTCATATCCTGTTTTACCTTGGATAGGCGTCATGATTTTAGGCTATTGTTTTGGAAATTTTTACAAGAAGGAAATGCTCACAGGTACAAGAAAAAAATGGTTGTTGATTATAGGAATTTCAGCTGTCGTACTCTTTTTTGTCTTACGAACTTTTAATATCTACGGAGATCGTATGTTGTGGACTGGACAAGAATCGTTTTCTAAGACTATCATTTCTTATTTGATACTTTCAAAATATCCGCCATCATTATTGTTTTTATTAATCACTTTAGGGCCTGCATTACTATTCTTATATGCAATAGAAAATATCAAAAACAAAATAACCAGCTTCTTAATCGTCTTTGGGAGAGTTCCTTTCTTTTTTTACGTCTTACATGTCTTTGTGGTGCATACCAGTGCCTTATTAGGTCTTATCATTACTGGTAAAGATTGGCGTGTTATGATCTTAGACAATGAGACTATGAACTCTGGATCACTTACAGGTTATGGATACTCTTTAGGGATTGTATATCTTGTATGGATAACTGTCGTTTTACTACTGTACCCCCTTTGTAAATGGTTTATGAACTATAAAGCAACGCATAAAGACACTTGGTGGATTAGTTATATCTAACACTTCTTAAAAGTGATCTTACATATTCCTGCAAAACACTGTATTCTTTACACACTACGGCCTATTGACAAGGCAGGTCTACAAAAGCGTACATCACAGATATCGCACCGTACATCACAAATCGGTTTCAAAAGTGTAACATTTTATACTTTTTTGCGTTCTTATAGGCACAGCATCATCAATCAACCTTTTCGCAACTAGCGAATACAAAACAAACTTTTATGATACAGCAATTTTTCATTCTCTGTTCTGGAGCAGATAGAGATGTGCTAGACACTTGTTCTCGTGGCGAAAAAAACAAGTACGCAGGTATAGGCGCTACCGTATTTTTTACGGCAGTGTTAGCTGCTATTGCAGGTACCTACGCTTTATACACCATCTTTGACAACGTATACAGAGCTATTCTTTTCGGAATACTTTGGGGGCTTGTTATTTTTAATCTAGATCGCTTTATTGTATCTACACTTAAAAAAAGAAATAATTGGTGGAAGGAATTTGGCATGGCCGTCCCGCGATTAATCCTTGCTGTGATTATTGCCATTGTCATTTCAAAACCACTAGAGCTTAAGATTTTTGAAAAAGAAATTGATCGGGTGATGTTAAGTCAGAAGAACGAATTTACCGTTCAGAATCAAGGAGAAATCTTAGCAGCCTACACCCCAGAGATAAGTAAACTAGATACAGAAATCACTACGTTAAAAGATGAGATTACAAATAAAGAAACAGAGGTCAATAACTTATACGAAATCTATATCGCAGAGGCCGAAGGGACTGCAGGCACAGAACTCTTAGGGAAAGGACCTGTATACCAAGAAAAACGGGATAAACACGATGCTGCTTTGACTGAGCTCACAGCCCTTAAAGTGGCTAATGCTGATAAAATCGCTTTCGCGGAAGCGGAAAAAACACGCCTCAGAGATGAGTTTAACACCGCTGTAAGCACGAGTCAGCCGATTATTAATAATTTTGATGGCCTCATGGCACGTATCGATGCCATGAAAGAACTGCCTTGGCTCCCATCTTTATTTATATTTTTACTATTTCTCGCCATTGAAACTGCCCCAATGTTTTGAAAACTCATCTCTCCGATGGGAGAATATGACATCAAACTAGCTGATCATGAAGCGACTATAAAAGCATGGAGTGCTCAAAAAGCAGCACAACGCAAAATCTTAACAGAAACAGATCATATTTTAAATGATCGTATCTATACAGATATTGCTAATGAAGAAGAGCTTTATAGTTATAAGAAAAAGATGGCAAAAGAAATTATGAAGCGACAACAAGACGCTTTTTATCGTAGACAAACCAAAATATTAGGATAGGTCTGAATAATATATGGGTGTGATAGATCTGTCAAGACGTTGACAGGTAACGCTTCATTATCACACCCTTTTTATTTTCACTAAAAAAACTAAAAAACCACTACTTGAATATATATATACCACGTAAAATAGCGTAATACTCTAATGAGTATTACGCTATTTTTATGATAAATCACTTCAAAACAACTATAAGGCAGTTATTAATGCCTGTAAATCGTCTTCTGTATTAAAATATTGGAACCCTACACGTACACCGTTACCTCGTAAAATACACATAATTTCTTTTTCTTTGAGGCGCTTTACAAGTGTCTCATCGCCTTTTAGATTAAAGATAGACGAATGTTCTGTACGCTTGACAACGGCATCTTCTAGCAAATCACGCTCCATAAAAGCAGCTTTTGCTTTGGCAGCAAGTTCTTGGATTTGCTTTTCTATCGTTTCCATACCAATCTCATTGATAAGATCTATAGCAACCCCCAAGCTTCCATAATTTAAGGTATCCTGATGCCCTGGCTCAAAACGCCCTAAAAAGCTTCCTTCTTGTGCTTTGTATTTTCCTTGTAACGAGTTGAATCCTGTTGTTTTAGGAAATACACTTTTGGCGACAACTTCTTTAAAGAGAAAGATGGCATTTCCATACCCTGCATTCATCCATTTATAACAGCTCCCGCCCATCACGTCAATAGCAGAAGCATCAAAATCAAAAACTTCAGTGCCAAAATACTGCGTAGCATCTGCAAAAAATAAAGTTTCAGGATAGTTCGTTTTTAAACGCTTCAAGAATTCAAAGTCTATTTTGATTCCGTTGATATATTGTACCGCAGAAAATGCGAATATATCTGGTTGCGCTTTCGCGAAAGCGGTCTCTACATTTTTCTCTAAATCACCGTCAATTTGTGCATATGTTATCTTAAAATCACGTGACTCAAATGGCCAATTCACCGAAGGATAATCTTGCTCTAATAACAATACTTTTTTAGAAGCAGGAAC
>CAKZKZ010000796.1 GCA_937124495.1 uncultured Dokdonia sp.
AACCTGCTTTGATCGTTTCCAGATCAGGATTTTTATTTACCGTTAGCGGAAAATAAGCTTGTACGCCTATATAATCTAATGCGGTCCAAAATGGAATATCTTCTATATGATCATCCCAATTGGCAGCATACGTCAACTTTCCAGAATAAATCTTCTTAACTTCGGTAATGAATGGCATCCAAGCTTCAGGCTTTTGCCGAATCGCTGTGCGTAATTCTGTCCCAATACAAAATAAAGGGACGTTTGTTTTTTCTGCAATACGCGCATATTGTAACATACGTTCTTGATAGCTTTCAAACCAGATATTCCAATCTTCTTGTGAGAGGGTTATATTAGAACGCCAGCCATCTACCAACCATATATGCGGCTTTAAATGTACCTTAACATCTCGTTCTTGCAAACGTCTTATGTTTCGTATAGTCATGGAATCTCTACGAGACCAAATACCAGGTTGTACCTTTCCACCAATCTTATTGGTGGTTTCGTTTTGTTGATCTATAAAAGGGATCACAGTAGACCATTCTATATTATCTTTGATAAGGTCTTTGGTAGCTTTTTGAACATCTTCCTTATCATACGACCAAAACACACTCATCCCTCTATGCTTCCCGTCTTTTTCAAATAGATTTGTTGCTTTCTCAGAGGTATTCTCTATGCTATAATCCCAGGTATAGTTAAAAAATTCTGCAGTATTGAAAGAGACAATTCCTTTAATACTTATGTACACCACAAATAACGGAATCACCAAAGAAAAACTAAACCGTCTAAGTGCAAGCGACCATCCTTTTTGTTGGAAGCCGCGTACGGTATATCGTACCACTAAAAAAAGGGCATAAACAAGTATAAAAAAGATATGAAATGCAATAAGAAAGTTTTGGGTAGGCACAAATACACCTAGTTGCTTGATAGCGTCTATCAAAGAGACTTCTGCTCTCCAAATTGCTATAAAATAAAATAACAATAACACCCCCCACGTACTAAGGTATAATTTTAAGACAGTACGAAGTGTTTTTTTATACATAACAGTGTTCTAAAAAGGACTACTACTACTTAGAAGCTTATTCTACATAATTGTTACACATTTTATTATTTTTTAAGAACTCGATCTATGGCTTCTGTATATTCTTTGAAGTTGACTAGATCATTGTGCCCTCCATCGGGAATGGTGATAAACTCTTTAGAAGAAGTATCGATGACTTCAAATAATTTCTGCCCATGCTCATAAGCAACCACCCCATCTTCAGTACCATGAAAAACCGTGATAGGACAGGATACGTCATTTATATACTGAAAGGTAGGCATTTTATATTTTAATAATCGTTTTACAGGTAACCATTTAAAACGATAACTAGCTTCATCTTCTATACTATAAAACGGAGTTTCTAACGTCAGGTTTTTAGGATTGTTTTTACTGGCGACATAGGTTGCAAATGTGGTTCCTAAGCTTCGGCCGTATACATGGATTTGGGATTCTGGATAGTTCGCTTTCGCGAAAGCGTACCACAACTCACTATCATCATACAACGTCTGTTCTGGATTAGAAACCTTGCTTCTACCCGCTTCGCTTTTTCCATAGTTGCGATAATCCATCACAATGACTGCATATTGTTTTTGAGTGAAAAACTGAGTGATTTCTCCCCAACGCCTTACACTTCCTGCATTACCGTGAAAATAAAGAATCACACCTTTGGCGTTCTGTACAGGAAAATGAAGCCCATGCAGTTGGACACCTCCTTCTCCCTCTTGATATATCTCTTCAAAAGGATCGTCAAACTCAAACACAAAATCTTTGGGTAATTGTTCTGGGTGAAAAAGCATACTCTCTTGAAAAAAATAGAGTCCGCCACATAAAATTGCATAGATATTTACCAAAATAAACAGAAGGATTGCTCCTCTTTTTAGTGTACGCATACGCGTTATTAATTTAGTGATACACGAAGATACTTGTTTTTAAAACACTGCAAAAAGTATTGGCAAAAATAGTAGAAATCAGCAGACAGGCTGTGATATAAACCTGCCTGCTGACATACTACTAGAGATTATCCTCCAAAACCACCTCCAAAACAAGTTAAATTATCATAAACACAGAGTTTATTTCCATAAGCATTTATGCATGCAGAAATGCAAAAAGGAGCTCCCGGAATGACACAATCAGCATCAGAATTACAGGTGGTTAACCCTATACCTCCATGTACTTCTACTTGTTCTTTTTTGCTCAATGTGTGAGCGCCAGCTAAACTTGAAATCTTTTTTAACATACTATTTATATATTTAAATGATACATACTCTGATCGGTTTAAGACATCCAGAGAACCTGTCTAACAAACTAGTTTTGTATGATCTAAATATAAAGTACGATGTTCCTTACATTCAAGAGAAGCAGTTAGGTTTTCATGAATATGGATAAATTAATCTGCTACCCTACAAAAGTTTACGATTAAAAAAAATACATATATTAGTTATTGTAAGATTGACACTTACAAATTCACACGTACTAGAGGTTCTGTTAAGAACTCAGGTAAGCATATTAAGATAGTTTTGGCAAGAACTCATGAGCTCGCCGAAAATGAATAAAGATTAAAGCTACTACATTACAATGAGTACTATAGTTCTAAAGTTTACGCGTTTTTACGCTTAGTGTTATGAATTACTTTAAAGCTAGAGCCTTCTAAATCGACTTCTTTTGGAGTTGAAGTAAGGATCTCAGTGAGCATTTTATGATAACTTTCAAAGTTATTAAGGTTTTTATGACCACCATCTATAATCGTATACATTTTGGTCAATTTAGGCTTAATCTTAGAAAGTTTTACACTGGTTTTATAAGGAATCAATTTATCATCTGTCCCATGAATAATATGAATAGGACACTGTACATATTTAAGCCATTTATACGTAGGTAATGGATATTTGATTAATAAGGATAACGGCATAAAAGGAGCATATCGTGCCGTTACTTTGGTCAAACTATAATAAGGAGCATCCAGAATCAACATTCTTGGATTGTTTACAGAAGCAATCTTAGTCGCCAGTCCAGAACCCAAACTACGTCCGTACAGGATAATATGTTTTTCATCTACGTGCTCTTTCAATTTATTATAGATAACTTGCAAATCACGCTTGAGCGCTTTTTGATTACGACGTCCGGTGCTTTTCCCAAAACCTCTATAATCCATCATCACTACATCATACCCATTACGCGTAAAATCGACAGCAAATTTGCCCCAACCTTTAATACTCTTAGAATTTCCTTTGAGATATAAAACCACGCCTCTTGGTTTTTCTACCTTAAAATGAAGGCCGTTAAGAATAGCTCCATCGCGTGTCTCAATATTGTATTCATCTACTTCCTGATTTTCATAAAAGAACTGAAAATCTGCTGGCAATTTTTCAGGTTTAAATAAAAAGTAATCTTGTAAATAATACAGTAACAAACTTATAACTATATATATCACAAGAATTAACACTAATGTAGATACCCAATATGCCATCCTTAAAGGTAGGGAAAAAAAAATCACATCCATACTATTCATTCATTTTACACTTTCGTAAAAACATCATTAGACGGGAAACTGGATCAAATTATCGTTCAAAAAAAAGCGTGCAACCCCTTGTAAACGTTAAATTCTTTAACACATATAGCCTTTTATAGACACTAACAGTGTTGTACATTGTACCCTTCTAAATAAACTACAAAATGATAAAACAAAAATCTTTACAACTAGCGTTTATGTCTCTCATATTCTCTAGTTTTTTTATAGCTTGTACAGATGGTAGTAGTTCTAGTGGTGGTGACGCCGAAGAAAGTGCTTCACTCTCTATAGACTATGAAAAGTACGAACTTGAAAATGGACTTGATGTGATTTTACATCAAGATAAAAGTGACCCTATTGTATCGTTAGCCGTACAATATGGTGTAGGATCTAATCGTGAGAAAACAGGTCGTACTGGATTTGCTCACCTTTTTGAACATATGTTATTTCAAGGATCTGAAAATGTACCACAGGATCAATTTTTTAAGAAAATACAAGATGCAGGAGGAACACTAAACGGAGGTACTTGGAAAGATGGTACCATTTATTATGAAACTGTTCCTAGCAACGCGATGGAAATGATCATGTGGTTAGAAAGTGACCGTATGGGATGGTTTATTAATACCGTAACAGAGTCTGCTTTTGAAAACCAACAGGAAGTGGTACAAAACGAAAAACGCCAACGTGTAGATAACAATCCCTACGGACATACAAGTTGGGTTATTGACAAAGCAATCTATCCGGAAGGACACCCATATAACTGGCAAATAATAGGAGAGCTTATAGATTTACAGAGTGCTACTGTTGCAGATGTACATGAATTCTATGAAAAGTTTTATGGACCTAATAATGCAACACTAGTTCTTGCTGGAGATTTTGAAAAAGCAGAAGCTAAACAGATGATTGAAAAATACTTTGGTGAAGTTAAAAGAGGACAAGATGTTCCTAAATTAAAGCCACAACCTGTAACACTCACTGAAACAAAAAGATTATACCACGAGGATAACTTTGCAACAACAGCGCAGTTAAATATGGTATGGCCTACACTAGAACAATATACAGATGATGCATATGCATTAAGCTTTCTTGGAGAATTAATGTCAAGAGGAAAAAACGCGCCTTTATATAAAGTGTTAGAGAAAGAAAAAGAACTTTCTTCTAGTTATTTTTCTTTTAATGGTTCGGCAGAATTAGCTGGTGTTTTTAGAATCTCGGTAACTGCAAATGATGGTAAGAGTTTAAAAGATGTAGAAGCTGGTATTACAGATGCGTTTTTAATGTTTGAGAAAGACGGCATTACAGACAGAGATATTGCTAGAGTAAAAGCAGGCCTTGAAACTGGTTTTTATAATGGAATAAGTAGTGTACAAGGGAAGGCTTCTCAACTAGCAAGATATAATATATTCGCAGGTGAACCAAGTTTTATTGAAAAGGACATTCAAAATATCCAGAAAGTAACTAAAGAAGATGTAATGCGTGTTTATAACACCTACATCAAAGGAAAACCTTTTGTAATGACAAGTTTTGTCCCTAAAGGAAAGATGGAATTGGTAGCAGATAACTCAATAAAAGCAGAAGTTGTCGAAGAAGAAATTGTTGAGAATGTTAAAAAAGAAACGATTGAGGAAACTAAAGAAGAGATTGCAAAAACACCATCTGTTTTTGATCGTTCTATAGAGCCTGGACAAGGTACATCACCAGCACTTAAAGTACCTGGTAGTTGGACAAGTGAATTAGCTAATGGAATGAAAGTATTTGGTATTGAGCAAAACGAAATTCCTACCGTTAACTTTAACATCGTTATTGAAGGAGGTCACTTACTAGATAATATGGAGAAAAATGGTGTTGCAAACTTATTAACTGACATCATGATGGAAGGTACTGTTAATAAAACACCACAACAGTTAGAAGAAGAAATCGAAATGCTAGGAGCAAACATTAGAATGTTTACAAGACGAGAATCTATTGTCATCCAAGTAAATACACTTGTTCGTAACTATGAAGCTACATTAGCATTAGTAGAAGAAATATTAACGCAACCACGCTGGGATGCAGAAGAGTTTGGACGTATTAAAACGGCTACTATTAATCAAGTAAAAAGATCTGCTGCAAACCCTAATGCAGTTGCAGGACGTCTTTTTAATAAATTACTGTACGGAGAAGATCATATTTTTTCATATCCAACTTCAGGTACTGTAGCTTCTATCGAGTCTATTAGTATTGAAGATGTAAAAGCTTTTTATACAAAAAACCTATCTCCATCTGTTTCAAGATTTCATATTGTAGGTCAAATTAATGAAAGTAAAGCGCTTGCGGGCTTAGATAATTTAACAAAAAACTGGGCAGCAAAAGAAGTTACAATTCCTGAATACCCAATAGCAGATGCTAGAGATAAGTCTTCTGTATATTTTATAGATATCCCAGGATCAAAGCAATCTGTTATTCAGATTGGTAATATTTCATTAGCGAGAAACGATAAAGATTTTTATCCTGCAGAAGTAATGAATTATTCTTTAGGAGGAGCTTTTAACGGTGTTGTAAACAGAATCTTACGTGAAGAAAAAGGATATACCTATGGAGCTCGTACTGGTTTTAGCGGAAGCAAAATCCCAGGAACGTTTAGAGCATCTTCTAGTGTAAGAACAAATACTACAGGTGAATCTGTTGCTGTTTCCACAATGAAAGCCATTAAAAAAAGTGGAAAAAAAATACCTAATGATGTTGCAGTAATTGCATTT
>CAKZKZ010000797.1 GCA_937124495.1 uncultured Dokdonia sp.
GAGCCTGTATTTCGCAATGCAAGTATCGAAATTAATCAACAACAAAAACAACTAGCGCAACAACAAGCTACACAACGTGGCTTAGCTACAACATTAGTCTTAGACGATGGAGGATTTGCAGAATTACAACGTGTCTTACCAGATGGAACTCCTATCTATTACCGCACATTTAATACAGATGCGGCTAGATCTACACGTACAAATCATGTAAACGCAGGAGGCTCTTTAGGTCTTAATCTAATGGGTCAAAACATGACAGCTCACGTATGGGATGGTGGTCATGGACGTGTTACACATCAAGAATATGATGGGCCTGGAGGAAATAATCGTTTAACTATAAGGGATCTTGCTTCAGAAGGAGGAACACAATTAAACTTCCATGCCGCACACGTGTCAGGAACTATTATGGCTTCAGGTGTACAAGCCAATGCTCAAGGAATGGCTCCACATACAAAAGTAGATGGGTATATGTGGAACAATGATGTTGCAGAAGCAACAACTGCTGCTGCAAACGGGATGCTCGTATCAAATCATTCTTATGGTTTTAGAGGAGATCTTGTTCCTGATCAATATTTTGGAGCATATATTGACGAGTCTCGTAATTGGGATGAAGTTATGTATAATGCACCTAACTATCTTATGGTTGTTGCAGCCGGTAATGATGGAAATCAAAACGGATATAATGGAGCTCCTTTAGATGGAAATTCATCATATGATAAATTAACGGGACACTCTACTTCAAAAAATAATCTTGTGGTAGCTAATGCTCAAGATGCAAATATTGCAGCAGATGGAACGTTGATAAGCGTTACTATTAATAGTAGTAGTAGTGAAGGACCAACGGATGATTTCAGAATCAAGCCAGATATTACAGGAAATGGAACTGGTTTATATTCTACATATCAAAATAGTGATACCGCATATAATTCTATTACAGGAACCTCTATGGCTTCTCCTAATGTAACGGGATCTTTATTATTACTTCAACAACATTATAATAATACGAATGGCGCTTTCGCGAAAGCGGCAACAATTAAAGGATTAGCTTTACATACTGCAGATGATATAGGACCTACTGGTCCTGACGCTGTTCATGGTTGGGGGTTATTAAATACTAAAAAAGCTGCCGAAGTAATTTCTGGAAATGGAACTTCATCTATTGTAAATGAATTATCATTAGCCAATGGAGGATCTTATCAAATACAAGTAGATGGAAATGGAGGACCTCTTTTAGCTTCTATATCTTGGACAGATCTTCCTGGTACAGCTACTACAGCAACAAATTCTTCGACATCAAGATTAGTAAATGATTTAGATATACGTGTTACAAAAAATGCGACAACATCTACTCCTTGGAGATTAACTGGAGTGACTACCAATGGAAAAGGAGATAATACGGTTGATCCATATGAGCGTGTAGATATTGCAAATGCAACTGGAACATATACAGTGACTGTAACACACAAAGGTTCTCTTTCAGGAGGAAATCAAGCATTTACATTAATTGTAACAGGAAGCGGAACAGCAACACCTCCTCCTCCAATAACGTGTGATACGACTATTTCTAACTTCCCATATAATGAAGGTTTTGAAAATACATTAGGCGCTTGGTCTCAAGGATCGGGAGATGATTTTGACTGGACGCTGAGAACTGGAGGAACTCCTTCTAACAGTACAGGACCTGCTGCTGCTTTTGAAGGAACTCACTATGTATATGTAGAAGCTTCTGATCCTAATTTTGGAGGAAAGACAACTATCTTAAACTCGCCGTGTTTCAATCTTTCGGGAGTGACCACTCCTACTGCTAATTTCCATTATCAAATGACAGGTAATTCTGTAGGAACTATTAGACTCGAAGCAAGATTAGACGGAGAAAATACATGGACTGAAATATGGTCACAATCTGGAGATCAAGGTGCCAATTGGATAGATCAAGATGTAAGTCTTGCAGCCTATAGTGGAAATACCGTGCAATTACGCTTTAGCGGAACAACCAACACTTCATGGCAAGGGGATATCGCTATTGATGCCTTTGGAATCTCAGGTGCACAAGCTGGAGATACGCAAGCACCAACAGTACCGACCAACTTAGTCGTGACTGATGTAACAACAACCACTGTAGGGCTTTCTTGGAATGCTTCTACGGATAATGTAGCTGTCACTGCTTATGACGTTTTCCAAGGAGCTAGTAATCTTGGAGAAGTAACAGGAACAACAGCTAATGTAACAGGACTTACAGAAGGAACTACATACCAATTCTCTGTAAGAGCTAAAGATGCTGCAGGCAATATATCTGCAAATAGTAATACCATTTCTGCGACTACTAGTACAACGCCAACTGGAGGATGTACAGGAGGTGTTAATTCATTGCCGTACGGAGAAAGTTTTGAAGCGAGTATCGGACTTTGGTCTCAAGGCGGAGGAGATGATATTAACTGGACGCGTGATTCAGGAGGAACCCCTTCTAATAATACAGGGCCAGCTTCTGGATCAGATGGATCTTTCTATATGTATGTTGAAGCATCTGGTAATGGAACTGGATTCCCGAACAAAAGAGCCATCTTAAACTCTCCTTGTTTTGACTTAGGCGCTGAAACAGAAGCTTCATTCATATTTGATTACCACATGTTTGGGTCTACAGATGGAGGAAGTGTAGATCTTGAAGTGAGTACAGACGATGGAAGTTCTTGGACTAGTATCTGGAGTCAAACAGGGAACCAAGGAAACCAATGGAATAATGTAACAATAGATCTTGCAGCTTATGTTGGTGGGGCTATTCAATTACGATTTAACCGTGTGACTGGAGGTACTTGGCAATCTGATGTTGCTATTGATAATACACGTCTTATAGCCGGTGGAGGAAATGATCCAAACCCACCATCAGGATACTGTGCTTCTAATGGACAAGATGTAAGCGATGAATATATTAGTCGTGTACAAATAGGAAGTATTAATAATGCCTCTGGGGCAGGTGCAGGTGGATACCAAGATTTTACAAATCTATCTACTAATTTAAGTGGAAGTGCATCAATCACAATTACACCTACTTGGACAGGAACTGTATATAATGAAGCATATGCCGTATTTATAGATTGGAATAGAGATGGTGATTTTGCAGATGCAGGGGAAACAGCATTTACACAAGCGCCAACACAAGCAACACCGGTAACAGGAACAATCACTGTACCTGCAGGTGCCTCACAAGGAGCTACTCGTATGAGAGTATCTCTGAAATATAATGCAGCACAAACAGCCTGCGAAAGCTTCCAATACGGTGAAGTAGAAGATTATATCGTAAATGTGAGTACTAGTACAACAACTTCGTTTGCTGATTCTGACACTTTAAGCGAGACTGTATCTCAGGAAGCTTCTTTTGATTTCTCTGTTTTCCCTAACCCAGTGACTAGAGGACAACTTAATGTTCAGGTAATAGGCGCAGAAGCAGAGCAGTATGCTATCTATAACATGTTAGGTCAAATCGTACATTCAGGAAACTTTAGTAATACATTAGATGTATCTAGACTTAAATCTGGTATGTATATTATAGAAGTTACTATAGGTAATGAAAAGCACGCCAAGCGATTTGTTAAAAAGTAATACTACTTGAACACTTTAAATGAAGTGTTAAAAAACCCCGATATTATATAATATCGGGGTTTTTGTTTTCTCAATATCTTTTTTCTTAAATCCTATAGAATTAGTAGGTTTTTGTTTAACGTTTTCCGAAAAAAATTAAATCTTAAAGAAATCTTAAAGAAATTTGTGCGTTTCATCGAAAAAATTTCATTTATCGCAAAATTATCACGTTTTTAGACAAAACATTGAGTTTTTTTCAAGCAAGTTCCTAATTAACCAATAAATTATCAATAAATTATGAAGAAAATGTACACACTTCTCTTAGCAGCTTTTCTGCTAGGATCCACTGTAATTGCCCAGAATATGGATGGGATTGTTCAAAACTACCTGAGCAAGCATACAGAAAAGTCTGAAACTGGCATTTCATCTCAAGATGCTTCTGAATGGAGGGTCACAGATGTTGTCCCATCCTTAAACCCACAAATACAACATGTATATGTGCAACAAATGTATCAAGGAATACCTATTGAAAATGGTAGATACAAACTAACTGTTAATAATGGTCAAGTAACTTGGGAAATCAACCAATTTATAAATGACTTAGGAGCAAAAGCTAGCGTAACACAAGCCTCAATGACACCAGAAAGTGCTATTATGGCTGTTGCAAATGCGCACCAAATCTCAGCGCCCTCAAACCTGAATTCAACTCAAAAGTCTCAAGGCGTATTTGTTTATGAAAACTCAGGGATAAGCATTGAGCCTATTAATGTAGAAAAAGTATATCTATACCAAGATGGAACGTTACATTTAACTTGGAGAGTTTCTATTTCTCCATTAGATGGACAACATTGGTGGAATGTTCACGTAGATGCAACTTCTGGAACTGTTTTAAAAACAGAAGACTGGGTAGTTTCTTGTAGTTTTGGAACTTCAGATCATTCAGAACATAGTCATGAAAACACTCCAATAGAAGAAACTGTTGAGATGGGACCTACAGCGTATACAATGACATCGGTAGATGCCACTTTAGTAGGCGGAGGTTCTTATAATGTATATCCACTAGGAATCGAAAGTCCTAGTCATGGAAATCGTACAATTGTGACAGATCCAGCAAATGCGACTGCATCTCCATTTGGATGGCATGACACTAATGGATCAGCTGGTGCAGAATTTACCACAACTAGAGGTAACAATGTATTAGCACAAGATGATACAAATGGAAATAACGGTTCAGGAGCTCGCCCAGACGGAGGTAGTGGATTAAATTTTGATTTTCCATTAAACCTAAATAACAACCCTTCTACTTTTTTACCAGCAGCAACGACAAACTTGTTTTACTGGAATAACATCATGCATGATGTATGGTATCAGTATGGTTTTAATGAAGCCTCTGGAAACTTCCAAGAAAACAACTATGGAAACGGAGGAGCCGGAAGTGATTCTGTAAATGCAGATGCACAAGATGGTAGTGGAACAAACAATGCCAACTTTGGTACACCTCCAGATGGTCAAAACCCAAGAATGCAAATGTTCTTATTTACAAACCCAACGAGAGATGGAGATTTAGATAATGTAATTATTGCTCACGAGTATGGCCACGGTATTTCTACACGTCTTGTAGGAGGTCCAGGAACTAACGCTTTAGGAGGGTCTGAGCAAATGGGAGAAGGATGGTCCGATTGGTTTGGTCTAGTTATGACAATCCGCCTAGGGGATGATAGAAATACGGCAAGAGGCGTAGGTACTTATGCCATCGGACAAAATACTGATGGTGCAGGAATTCGTCCAACTAGATATTCTACAGACTTGGCTGTAAATGGTACAGATTATAATGATGTATCAAGTTTAGTTGTACCTCACGGAGTAGGATACGGTTTTGCAACTATCTTATGGGATAGGACTTGGGATCTGAGTGATCTTGAAGGATATGATAATAACCAGTACACTGGTACGGGAGGTAATAATATTGCCATGGCACTAGTTACTGAAGGACTCAAGAATACAGCTAACAATCCAGGATATGTATCTGGACGTGATGGTATTCTTCAAGCTGATCAAGATCTTTATGGAGGACAATATAACTGTTTAATTTGGGATGCGTTTGCAAGAAGAGGTGTAGGTGTAGATGCTGTTGAAAACTCAAACGGAGGAACTAACACAAATACTGATCAAGTTGCTTCATTTACAAGCGGATGTTCAGGACCACCACCACCAGCAACGTGTGACTCTACAGTAGCTAGTTTCCCATACAATGAAGGTTTTGAAAACACATTAGGTGCTTGGTC
>CAKZKZ010000798.1 GCA_937124495.1 uncultured Dokdonia sp.
AGAACCCCATGTCACTAAGCGTTACATTGGGAAGCCTTTTGTCATCAACAAGAATTCCTAAGTTCTCTAAAGCCGAGTGTTTTTCTAGATGTTTATTAACGTCAAAATGCTCTTTCCACTTATTTTTATATGGGGTGTAGACGACATACGGTAAACCATCATTTTTTACAATTTCCTGTTTCTCAAAAATCACCTGATCTTTATAGGTGTTAAAAGAGATTTTCTCTTTTTCTAATAGGTTTTTTATCTGCTCATCGCGTTCTTGTGCATAGGGTTCGTAATCACGATTTGTAAAAACTTCGGCAATGTCATATTCTGAAAGTAATGCTTTAAACACGCTTTCAGGAGTATCATAATACATTGCTATAGAACTGGCAAAACTTTCTCGTAATTCCTGCCTCATATTTTGAAGTGTTTCAAAAATAAAGTCAACACGAGGATCTTCTTTCGGAAGTTTGTCGAGGATTTGTTTATCAAAGATAAATATGGGTAAAACTGTATATCCACTCTTTAGGGCTGCCGTAAATCCAACATTATCTTCCAGACGTAAATCGCGTCTAAACCAGAAAATTGCTATTTTTTTCATAAATATCTTTTCATTTCCGTACTTCGACATGACTTAGCATAAATTTCGACGGAAATCTAATTGTTCTTATAAACTCTTATACTTCAGTGTAGGACTTCGACTTCGCTCAGTGTGACATTCTGTATAAAATTTGTTTTACACGCTTTAACGCTACGCTCTCCCTTTGGTCGTGAATCTCACAAGTACGCTTTCGCGAAAGCGAACTCAGTATTAATTAACGTTTAATGTGCTAATCCCTCCATCTACGCCTAGTACTTGACCTGTAATCCAACTACTTTCGTCACCAAGTAAAAAGGAAGCAACATTCGCAATGTCTTCTGGCATACCAACACGTTTCATAGGGTGTCTGGCATTCATCATTTCCTTTTTCTTATCATTGCTCAAAAGGCGTTTGGCAAGGGGTGTGTCTGTAAGAGAAGGCGCAATGACATTCACACGTAATTTTGGAGCATACTCTGCAGCAAGAGCTTTGGCAAAACCTTCTATGGCACCTTTTGCTGCCGCAACACTGGTATGGTAAGGCATTCCTACTTTTACAGCGACGGTACTAAAAAAGACAAGACTTGCTTGTTCTGATTTTTTAAGATGCTCCATCACTTGGTGTACGGTTTTAACTAGACTTAGAAAATTGAGTTCCATATCACTTCTAAAAATGTCAGTAGATAACGCCTTAAATGGTTTTAGGTTGATCGTTCCTGGACAATATACAAAGCCATCTAAGTGATCTGGTAAAGCGCTCAAATCTAGCTCCTCTTTTTCTACATCATACGGAATGTAATTTACATCTAGATTCCCTAAGTTTTCATTGGTTCTTGAAGCTACGTATACGGTATGTTCTGTATGTAATTTTCTTGCGATTTCAAAACCAATCCCGTGACTACCGCCTATTAGAAGTATATTTTTTGACATATATTTTGTATAATAATTTATGATATAGGTGCTTTGTACTCACCAAATAATTCGATTAATTTCTTTTTTCGATATTCAAAAATCTCATTGAGTTTAGGCTTTACAAGAATAGGATGCACCAGTTGCCCTAAAATACCCATGGGAACTTTGTAATCTACAATATCTTCCATTTCTACACCGCCTGGAATTTCTTTGATAAAATGTTTATGATGCCATAAAGCATACGGACCAAAGCGTTGCTCATCTACAAAGTATTTATGATCTTGAACATGTGTGATTTCTGTGACCCATTTTGTTTTGATCCCTAAAACAGGTGTTACAATATACTGAATAATTTGCCCAGGATACATCGGCCTATCTGCACCAGATAAGATTTCAAATCCCATATAATCTGGAGTAATGGTTTTTAGATTTTTTGGGTCAGATAGTAAATCCCATGCTTGATCTAATGTTATAGGTAGATTTTGTTTTGTGTGTAGGGTATATATTTTCATAGGCTATAGTAAGACTATAAAAATACAATTATTTTGTTTATCAATAAAGATTATTTGTTAAACAAAAATTAAATTTTGTATGGACCTGTTATTGATCTACTAAAAAATATAGATCGTACAGATTGTCAATTTTTTATTTCCCCAGCTCTAAAGGGAGCAAAAAATGCTGTGTGTTGTATATTTAGAGAATATGTCCGCCCTTTAGGGATGGGGAAATGACATATTCGGCTTTTTGACATGTAGGAGTTATAAATTCATCGTTATTTTCTTACCTCCTTGTGCAATAGATTGATAGATAGCTTCTACGATTTTAAGATCTCTTAGTCCCATACTGCCTGGTACTTTGTTGGGAGTTCCTTGTGTGATATGTAGTGCAAAGTCATCCATTTGTAAGGCTTGTTGTCTTTTATGTGGGAATGTGATTTCGCTTCCACTTGAAGTTCTGCCGTGTAATGGGCCGTAGGTATAGGCGGTGTCTAATTCATACCACCCTTTATCACAGGAGGCGTATAATCGATCTGCTTTGGCATTGTGTGAAGTAAATATAGAACCTACAGCACCGCTTGGAAATTCAAATTGTGCGGTAATGGTTTCGTCGGTATCGTTAAAATAATCAGGTTTTGTACTAAACTCTTGGGCAGTCACTGAGATGGGAAGTTCGCCAGCACCATAAATAGCACCTTGTATAGCATATACGCCCATATTCATTAAAGCACCTCCTCCTGATAATGCTTTCTTGAGACGCCATTGGTTAGGGTCAGGATTACCATACGAAGGGTATCCAGCTTCGGCGGTCACAAAATTGATCTTACCAAATTCTTTTTCTTTGACAATGCGTTGTATTTCTTGCGTATGGGGTTCTGAATGTAATCTGTACCCGACGCTTAATTTTACGTCAGCTTTCGCGCAAGCGTCAATAATAGCTTGACACTCGGCAACACTAACGGCCATGGGTTTTTCACAAATCACATGCTTTCCAGCTTTTGCCGCTCGGATACAGAAATCGGCATGCATAGCGTTGGGTAATACGACGTATATGATGTCAATACTGTCGTTATTTATTATAGAATCAAAGGTGTTGTAGTTGTAGATATTCTCCTTTGGAATCTTGTATTTCTCCCCCCAGATCTTTTCTTTTTCAGGAGTTCCTGTTACAATACCTGCGAGATGACAATGTTTTGTTTCTAGAAGGGAAGGGGCTAATTCATAGGTACTATAGGTGCCCAACCCAACCAAGGCAATACCAAGGCTTTTTTTATTTTCTGAAGCTTCAAAGGCACAGGCTAATGGGATATTGCTTACTAAGGCAACTCCGCCGATGGCTTTGGATAGTTTGGTATTAAAGGTCCTTCTATTCATGTCATACGTTTTTAAAGAAAGTCACTAGAAAGTTAGGGAATTTTACTTTAAAAGATAGGTCGTAATCCTGAGTGAAATATAACGTTGGGGTGTGTTAATAAAGTGAGTTTAGCTTATGTTATTATATAATTATTTTTCATAAAATAACTTAATCAACAATCGTCATCACAGCACTGTTCATCTTTTACGAGTTTACAACTCATCACGGCGAGAATGGCTCCTATAAATGGGGCGGTGAGATATAACCACATCGGTTCCCATTGTCCAGAGAAAATAGCCGGTCCGATAGAACGTGCAGGATTCATAGAAGCATTGGTCATAGGGCCTGCAAACATGGCTTCTAGTAAAACGATGCCTCCAATGGCAATTCCTGCGATGATTCCTATTTCTTTAGCACCTGTAGATACATTTATAATCACGAGCATTAAGAAAAAGGTGAGTAAAATTTCTAAAACAAAGGCTCTATAATGATCAAAAGAGGGGACGGTACTTCCTAGAAATTCACTTTCAGGAAATAAGAACCAAAGCATAGCGCCGGCAAGTGTTGCACCGAGTACTGGTGCTATAATAGATTGAGGAACTTCACGCCAGGAGAAGTTTTTCGCGTAAGCAAAAGCTACCGTAACGGCAGGGTTAAAATGAGCCCCAGAAATATCTCCAAAGGCATAGATCATTCCCATGACAATCAACCCCCAGGTAATGGCGATTCCAGGATGCGTTACAGCACCGTTGGTAATCTCATTAACGGTCATGGCTCCACAACCACAAAAAACCATAGAAAATGTACCAATAACTTCGGCGATATATCGCTTCATACGTTTTAAATTTTTAACAAAGATACATCTTGCGATATTAAGATTTTGTTAACGTTTACTAGGTGAGGGAATGGTATTTTTGTAGAGACACAAAATTGCATATAACCATACTATACATTTAAATCTAAATTATCATGAAGAAATTACTTTTAGTTGCCTTTGTGAGCCTATTAACAGTAGGATCATACGCACAGATTAACACACCTGCACCGAGTCCGTTTGCAAAAATGGAACAAGTAGTAGGATTAACAGATGTGAGCCTAGAATATTCACGACCAGCAATGCGCGGAAGAACTATTTTTGGAAACCTAGTACCTTATGGAAAAGTTTGGAGAACTGGAGCAAATCAAAGAACAAAGATTACATTTTCTACAGATTTTACAGTAGGAGGAAAAGATCTTGAAGCTGGAACGTATGCTATTTTTACAAAGCCAGAAGCTTCTTCATGGACCGTATATTTTTATACAGAGTACCAGGGAGGTGGAGCACCGGGAGAATGGGATGATTCAAAAGTAGCTGCGATGGTCAAAGTACCGGTACAACAAATGCCAATGACTGTAGAGTCGTTTACAATGACTTTTGATGATCTTAAAAGCGATGGAGCACATTTAGGAATCTTATGGGAAAATAGTTATGTAGCTGTTCCTTTTGGAGTACCTACAGATGCTACTGTTTCTTCTCAAATAGAAAAAGTAATGGGAGGTCCAGATGCTGGAGATTATTATGCAGCAGCCGTATATATGGCAAACAATGATAAAGACATTAACAAGGCTAAAGAATATATGGACAAAGCAATGTCTATGATTGAAAAGCCACGTTTCTGGCAATTACGTCAACAATCTCTTATTCTTGCTAAAAGTGGTGATAAGAAAGGAGCTATAAAAGCTGCTAAAGCGTCACTTGTGGATGCAAAAGCTTCTAAAAATGATGATTACATAAAGCTTAATATGGACTCACTTAAGGAGTGGGGAGCGAAGTAAGTCATTTACAATAGTAAAACAAAAAAACACCTTCATTTTGAAGGTGTTTTTTTGTTTTAAGAGGTTTCTTTATATAATGAAATTAATCAAATGTTAGTTAGATACTCCAATCACTAACGATCTTACAACCACTGGATGCAAGTAGTCCTAAAATAGGACAACGATGGTCTACCTTGTTCCCAAGTTCTTTTACTTGTTCTTGAGTGACATCACCATGCACAATGGCATTAAGCCGCACTTCTTTATAACTTCCTTTTGAGCTATCTGTTACTCCCATAAAACTAGAGAGATCCATATCTATTTCTAGCGTGATATCAATTTTGTTGATGGTTATTCCTAATTCTTCTGCTACGACTTGAGCTTGCTCATTTTGACAGCCAGCAAGTGATGCGGCGAAGTATTGCATAGGATTTGCGCCACTATTAGAGCCACCATCTTCTGTGGGTTCATCAGTTTGTAGTACCCATTCTGTGTCTGTAATGTTAACTGTGGTAGGCCATCCATTCCCTTGAGCGGTTGCTTTAAATGTTTCTACATGTTGATTTTCTTGTGACATATTTTTTAGATTAAAGATGCGTTGTTCAAATATCGTTACTTATGAAGTAAGGTATGATAGTGGTAGTTATTCTTTTTCTACAATCTGTCGTGTAAAGTAACTTCTTTATACAAACTGGCTATAGGAAAAATGAATCTTAGGCATTTTGAATTTCTTGTAAGA
>CAKZKZ010000799.1 GCA_937124495.1 uncultured Dokdonia sp.
TATCAGTAAGATGAATACCATTAAAATCTATACTAAACGCAGCTGCACTCGTATTTATATCTATAGATTCAGTTAATGAGTTATTGATAAATTTAGTGTTAGTACAGAATGGACGTAACTGTTTTTTTATCCGTTCGATTTCGCTTAAAGCGAAATTATAAACACAGATGATTCCGTACTTAAAAATATAGACATAACTATCGTTTTCAAAATCAAAAAACAACTCGTCACTATCAGAAAAAAGAAGTTCTTGTTTAAAGTAATTTTTACAGGCGCGTATATCAATATTATCTGCAACTTGCAGTGCTATGGCATTGGTTTTCATAAAATAATGCTACTAAACTAATTACAATACAAAGTGATTGCATTATGATCTTCTTTATCTAAAAACGCAAGCGCTTGATGCAAGGGAATCCATGCTACACTTTTAAATTTCTCTGGTTCTAATAAGGCAATATCTTTAATGCATTGCGTAGCTATAAAGTAATGCTTGTACACTTGGTTTTTTTCTTTGTTTTTCGATTTTAAGGTGATGAAATAATTAACATCATCCTTCTTAAGAGTTATGCCTATCTCTTCTTTAACCTCCCTAATTAGGGATTTAGCATCCGTTTCTCCTTTCTTTACAACACCTCCTGCTAATGAATATCTTTTTTTATCCCCAAGTTTTTCTAAAACTAAAATACACTCATTCTGAAAAGCAATGAATCGTGTTTTATGAATTACTTTCATATAAATAAGAATTAGTCAAACAGATTTTGAATTGCATCTGGGTCATTAGCATCATAATTTTCATAGTCATCCTCATCATACTGCTCCATCACTTTTTCTAGCTTAGCACTTACCTTTATAAGATATTTAGTATCTTCTGTTACAATTTCTATAGCTTCGACGAGTTCGTTTTTTGAGTTTTTAAAAGAGATAATGTCTATATCATCATATCCATCAGGATACTTTTCTACAACCATCGCTAAAATTTCAGGTGTCAATTTTTTAAAATCAACAATCACTCTTTTAAGGTTTGGATTATTTGTACTTTTCATAATTACATATTTAATAGGTAAGCAAATATTAATGGAGCAACTATGGTAGCGTCACTTTCTATAATGAACTTAGGTGTGTTGATATCTAACTTACCCCAAGTAATCTTTTCATTAGGAACGGCTCCACTATAAGACCCATAACTTGTGGTTGAGTCACTTATCTGGCAGAAATAACTCCAAAAAGGAGTCTCTGTGCGTTCCATATCTTGATAGAGCATAGGCACAACGCAGATAGGGAAGTCACCTGCAATACCACCACCTATCTGGAAGAACCCTATGCCGTTTTCAGAATTTCCTGTATACCAATCTGCGAGATAGGTCATATACTCAATGCCTGACTTCATAGTACTCGCTTTAAGCTCGCCTTTCATTACATAACTAGCAAAAATGTTCCCCATTGTACTATCTTCCCAACCTGGAACGATGATTGGCAAGTTTGCTTTTGCAGCAGCGTACATCCAAGAATCTTTAATGTCTATTTCGTAGTGTTCTTCTAATACGCCTGAGAGCAGTAATTTATACATAAACTCGTGAGGGAAATACCGCTCTCCAGTAGCTTCTGCATCTTTCCAGATTTCTACGATGTGTTCTTGAATACGTCTAAACGCTTCTTCTTCAGGAATACACGTATCTGTCACTCGGTTTAAACCACGCTCTAATAAAGCCCACTCGTCCTGTGGTGTTAAATCGCGATAGTTTGGTACGCGCTCGTAGTGACTATGTGCTACAAGATTCATGATGTCTTCTTCAAGGTTTGCACCTGTACACGAGATGATATGCACTTTTTCTTGGCGAATCATTTCAGCAAATATTTTTCCTAACTCAGCAGTACTCATTGCACCTGCTAGAGAAACTAACATTTTTGAACCTTTGTTTAATTGCTCTTCATACCCCTTTGCTGCATCAACTACAGATGCTGCATTAAAGTGTAAATAGTACTTTTCTATAAATTGCGAGATGGCTCCTTTAGTCTTCATCTTGGTTGTATTTTAATTTGTTGATAGTGTTTTGATTTTTAGTGCCGTATGGATTCTCGTTTTCATCGCCTGCACCTTGTTCTTGAAATTTGTAGCTTAACATTTTGTAATACAGTTTTGCTGCAAGAAAGTCTGATGATTTATCAACTTCATTTGGACATAGCTCAACAATATCAAATCCAACTACATTTTTTTCTTCAAACACTCTTTTAAGAAAATCCAAAGTTTCATACCATAAAAGCCCACCTGGTTCTGGAGTACCTGTAGAAGGCATAATTGAAGGGTCTAATGCGTCAAGGTCAAAAGTGATGTACACATTCTCTGTCATTAAATTAATGGCATTATCCATCCAGTAATCATCAGTTGCCATATCGTGAGCAAAGAACACATTGTCTTCGTTCATTACTGATTTTTCAGCAGCATCCATACTACGTATGCCTACTTGTACGAGATTTGTATTTTCGTTTGCCTCATATAATGCGCAAGCGTGGTTGTACTTTGAACCTTCGTATTCTTTTCTTAAATCTGCGTGAGCGTCTAGCTGGAGTACAGTTAGATCATCGTAATTCTCATTAAATGCTCTAATTGCTCCAATAGAAACGGAGTGTTCACCGCCGATCATTGTTACAAACTTGCTCCTTTTTATTTGCTCCTTAATCGCTGAGTAAACTGCGTTTACCATAGCTTCTGGTGAACTATTTTCTTCAATCGATTCAGCAAGATAAATCCCCTTTTTATAAACTTCTGTATCCGTCTCTATGTCGTATAACTCCATATTTTCTGAGGCGTGTAAAAAAGACTCAGGTCCTTTATCTGCTCCTTTTTCCCAAGTACTTGTTCCGTCATAGGGAACTGGAATGAGTACAATTTTTGATGCATCTGCGCTGGCATATTTTTCTTCAATTCCAGCATATGTTGTAACTATTTTCATTTGAAATAATGTTTTTGCCTGCGTTAGTAGGATTGTTTGATGACTTCGGTAACTTCATTTATTGCGGTTTCCGCTTTCGCGAAAGCGGTATTAATCCCATAATCATATCCAAGAATAGATAATAGTTGCTCAGAGGTCTGTTGCTCTGCAAATACAGAGGTAATCAGTTCTCCAGAATCATCGCGGTCTATTAAAATATGTTTAGGCGTAGGAATTAAGCAATGTTGCAAACCTCCAAAACCACCTATGGTTTCTTGATAAGCACCTGTATTGAAAAAGCCTATATATAATGGTTCTTCTTTATTGAATTTAGGAAGGTAAATAGCGTTCATATGTTGCTCACTATTGTAATAGTCATCACTATCACAGGTGAGACCGCCTAGAAGAACGCGCTCGTATTCTTTTTGCCAACCGTTAATGGCTAGCATTACAAAACGTTTATTTATCGCCCAAGTATCTGGCATCGTGGTAATGAAAGATGAATTGATCATATTCCATTTCTCACGATCATTTTGTTGTTTTTGATAGAGTACTTTATAAATAGCACCTCCAGATTCGCCCACAGTAAAGCTGCCAAATTCTGTAAAAATGTTTGGTACAGCTACGTTAGCTTCATCGCAAGTCTGCTTGATTTGTCGTACGATCTCGCTTACCATATACGCGTAATCATAATCAAAAGCCAGTGAGTTTTTTATAGGAAAACCTCCACCTATATTAAGACTATCCAGACTTGGACACTCCTTTTTGAGGTTTACATATACCTTCATACATTTTAAAAGCTCGTTCCAGTAGTATGCAGTATCTCTAATGCCTGTGTTAATGAAAAAGTGTAGCATTTTGAGCGTCACTTTTGGGTTGTCTCTTATTTCGTTATTGTAAAAAGGCACGATGTTCTTGTAGCCTATTCCTAGTCTAGAGGTATAAAACTCAAATTTTGGTTCTTCTTCTGAGGCAATACGAATACCTATATTATACTTGTCATTGATAGACTGACTTAAGAGGTTTATTTCTTCATAATTATCAATAACGGTGATACAATTTTTATGACCATTATTGATAAGTCTTGCTATATTTTGCACATATTGGTCACGTTTAAATCCATTGCTAATCACAAATGTATTATCATTGATTTTACCTTGGGCTTTGAGGTTTTCGACGATATCAATATCAAAAGCAGATGATGTTTCAATATGAATATCATTTTTTAAAGCTTCTTCAAGCACGTGCTTAAAGTGTGAGCTTTTTGTGCAGTAGCAATAATTGTAATTACCATTATAG